>JAHDGW010000016.1:4306-22726 GCA_020631635.1 Saprospiraceae bacterium | reverse complement strand
AGATGATATTGCGCAACCAAGAATTACGATTTGTATTTAATAATATCAAACTCGTAGATAGCACGACTAATGAACCCGAGAGCCATGGCTTTATTACTTACTCCATCAAGCAAAAGCCAAATCTTGTCGATGGCGAAGAAATATTTAATCAAGCAGGGATCTACTTTGACTTCAACGAACCCATCATCACCAATGAGACCTTCCATCTCATAGGTACCAACTTTGTAGACATACAATTATCAGTCGAAGATCCATCTATCATTGTTGCCAGCAAGATATACCCCAACCCTTTACAGGATGAAGCTACCCTTGAGCTTGAAGATCAAAGTAATGCCCCAAAGCAGTTAGAGATTTTCAATGCTCAAGGGCAATTAATCAAAATGATAAATCAACGGTCGTCAACCTTCAAAATCACAAGAGACAATCTAAGCACTGGAACATATATCTACAAAGTAAAGATAGGAAGTAGAGCTATTGCCTACGGCACTCTAATCGTATTGTAACCAACGAAAAACAAAGATCATGAAATCAATTATACACGTCTTTTTTTACATTTCACTTTTAGTAGGCATCAAGCAAAGTGTAGCTCAAAATCCAGCTAGTATCGATACATCTATTCTAGGTGATAAGGTTGGTTTTATCATCGAAACCGAATCTAATAATACTACGAATGTAGAGTGGATTGCTCATAGTCAAGCTGGTGCTGACATTATTGACTGTACATCAGATAATATTCAGTTTTACCCAGAACTCACAGATATATATTGTGGAAGTTCTCTAAACTTTGACGTAGCATTCGGCCCGATCAGCTTCGAGAGTTTATTTTCTCTGAGTCCAAGCTTTACTGGAGTACAAGACTATTTAAATGGGGTATCAACGCTTGATATGGTATTGATCACACGTCACATATTAGGTATAAATCCACTAGATAGTGAATACAGAATTATTGCAGCAGACGTAAATGCTAATGGAAGCATTACAGCCGTAGATCTTCTTGAAATGCGCAAGTTGATTCTAGGAATCAATACTACTATATCTAATAATTTTAGTTGGGTTGCATACGCTGATAACGTAATAGAGGGCTTGAACTATGACATACCAGTGATTGGATGTACCGCTGTAAAAATAGGGGATGTGAATGGCTCATCGGTTTCTGGCATCCAATCGAATACTGCAATAGTCGAAAGTAGATCTACTACTTCACTCATCATGAAAGATCAAAAGCTAAAATCTGGGGTAACGTACAGTATTGCCGTATCGGCTGATGATGATTTGGATATATATGGTTTACAGCTGACACTGTTATCAGACGAAAGCCAAATTTCAGACCTCAGTATCGAATCTGCGGCATTGACTATCACCCCAGAAAGCATACATAATCAGGCCGCTCATTCTGGTAAGACTAGCATAGCTTGGATGGATGTGGATTTTCAGCACGTGAAGAAAAATAAAGCATTATTCTATATCAATTTTATGGCTAATGAAGATACCTTCCTATCAGATGTATTGCAATTAACAGAAGCTCCAACACCAAGTCTCATGGTTGATAAAAACTTAGAAGAAAAGACTATAGATTTGAAGTATACCACATCTTCATCGGGTTTCAGAGTATTCCCTAATCCTACAAAAGATATACTTCAAATTTATGGAGAGCAAGATGGTAAATCTACGAGCAGATTGTATGACCAGTACGGTGGATTAATCTTAAGTAAAAGCCATAATGGCGCAACTCAAATACAAGTGGCCGAGCTAAGTAATGGAGTTTACTTTCTCCAATTAGAATCAGAAGAAGGAGTAATTCAAACGCAGAAAATATTTGTACAACACTAAAGTGGACTTTAGACTTTAGACTTTAGACTTTAGACTTAAAGATATACTCATTAGGATGTGGAGTTTATACAGACTTCACGGATTTTCAGCATTCGATTAAGAAGATTATGAAAATAATCTCATGAACACTGATCGAATACATCTCAAGTAGATGATCGCTCATGGTATCTACCTGCAGATAGGATGCTCTTTCAAGACTTCGTTTGCTCCTAGACGTAGGCTCGCAGTTTTGAGAGGGTATTTTTTATTTCAGTGTTCTAGTATTCCTCATAGATCACCTTACGCAAAAATCGAATAGATAGGCTGATCTCTGCCGATAAATTACGGATTTGTCTTTCTCCTACATTGGTTACATTTCCGGTAAAGGGATTTGTAATGTTCCCGATTTCGGGAGATTGGTATTGAAAAGAAAGGTCTGGGCTTATCGTAAACTCTAGACTTCCTCCTATAAATTCCGATAATTTATACTCAAGCCCTCCTCCAAAGCTTAAACCATAATTGATCTTATTTACAAACTGATCCATCGGGTAAAAAAAGCTTTCAAATCTTTCATATTCCACGAGATTTGTACCGACTGTATATTCTCCTCGTATACCCACGGTGTAGAAGGCATCAAAACTCCCCATGGTACTAAACTTTCGTTTAGCGCCGAGAATCAGCGCTACATTATTGAATTCAAATCCTTGCGAAGAATTAAATCCTGAAAAGAAGTCATTCACTCGTATAGCACTACCTCTTGTATGATAACCAAGTTGTGCATATAAGCTGCTGGGAGACTCTTCATCAAATGTTTCTATAAATAAAGCACCATGATAAGTAAATAAGGCGTCTTGCTCGATGTTATTCCATTGCTGAAAAGATATGGTTGGACCTAATTTGGGACCAAACCAAAAGCTCTGACTGTATATGGAACTTGTCATGAAAAATACAAAACCTAAAAGCGCATACCTAAAAAACATATTCTTCTGTTTAGAATTAGCAAAATACAAAACGAATTTTTAATGCTTAGGCCTTGCCCAATCCGGACCAAATAAAAACTTTGGATCTCTTAATTCTTGAGACTTTTTCTTTCTGTTACTCAGCTTCGGTTTTTTACTATTTCGTTTAGCCCGTTCTAGGGAGATCGTTTTACCTGCCACAAGATCATTATCATGGTCTAGGTCATTCTCTTTTTCCAATGCCTCAAATGCAACATCATATTGTAATGCTATATCAAATAAACCTTCTTTTTCGTCAATCGTATGCTTATTTTTTTGACTTGGAGTCTTAGAAATCTTTCGGCTCGATTGCTTCGAAAAATGCTGATCTTTTGCAATAGCAATATCTTTGGTTTTAGAATGATGTACGGTTAGGTAATTATCACGATCTACGGGGGCCATTTGATCAAGTAAAAATAACTCATATTGCTCGATGATCTGAATTAGTTTTTTGGGATACTTCTTATCGGTAGCATATCCTGCCTTGAGCAGACCTTTTGCCCATTTTCTATAATCAGTATGATCATACTCAAATAAAAATCCATATCGATAGTCCTTTCTGCTATCCATCAAAAAATCAGTATGAGCAATGTATGAGTCGTACGCATTATCATAAGATCTAAAACAACTCATGATTAAATTTCCGTTACGGTCTCGATCATCGTCCTCCTTAGCATATACCTCACCTTTCCATTGTGATCCGCATTTAATACCAAAATGATTATTTGCGATAGTGGCAAGGTCGCTTCTACCCCAGTCTGACTCCAGTAATCCTTGTGCTAGCTTGATCGAAGCAGGGATTCCAGATCTATGCATCTCAGATATCGCAATCTCCTTATAAGTGGAGATATAACGATCTGCGAGCTTACCTCCGCTTGTTCGCCCTATCGAGATAAAAGAACATAAGAGCAAAAGAATGATAAGGCCCACGATCTTGTTATTTACTAACATATGATATTTATATTTAACTTATAATTCTAACATTGTTAATGTATTACAATTTTCATGCTAATTATTTTACTAAAACGGAATTTTCAAATACAAAACTGTATTGATACTAATGAGTCTGAGACATTTTGTATTGCCAAAGATTGATTTTATATTGAACTTTGGTGATGCGCGGGTTTCAGATAACTAGTTAATCATTGCTAAAAATTAAAAAACAATATGAAAAACTTAATGGACCTTCTCCAAGGTCAACTTTCTGGTGGTGTAATAGAGGCACTTACTTCTCAAACTGCTGGTGCTGATAAACAACAGACCAACGTTGCTGCCAATATGGTCATGCAAACACTTATGAATGCCGTGGCAAAAAACGCTGCATCTCCTCAAGGTGCCCAGGCACTAAATAATGCTCTAGAAAATGATCACGATGGCGGTATCCTAGGTAGTGTCATGGAATTAGTGACAGGTAATGGACCAGTGGCTAATAGTCGATCAGCGGATGGATTTGGTATACTCTCTCACTTACTCGGTGATAATATTTTTAACGTAGTGGAGATGATCTCCAAGGGATCAGGAGTAAACAGAAGTGGGGCCATGAATATGCTTATGAAGCTTGCTCCAGTTGCTCTAGGGGTACTAGGTCAGCAAAAGAAACAAAACAATATGGGTGCAAGCTCATTGATGGATTTCTTAGGTCAAAGTCAGCAACAATACACCAAGCAAAATCAAAATAATAACCTAATCACGAAAATACTTGATCGTGATGGTGATGGATCAGCCATGGATGAGGTAGCTAGTATGGGGATGAAAATCTTAGGAAATTTCTTCAGTAAATAAAAAATAAAACGGCATCGTCAATTGAATTGCGGTGCCGTTATCTAACTTGATAAAGTGAAAAGGATTACACAAGAATATCAACACTATTTGTATTGGAAAGACAAGCGAGAAAAGGCTTGGTTTCCTGTAATGGCAAAAAAAATCACTTTAACAACATCATTCTTATTATTGATATTAGTAGCACAAGATGTATTTCTCAGCTCATTGACTTTAGAAGCTTTCCTCTTTTATGTATTATTATGTAGCATGATCGGGATATGGGATGGTTACAGATCATGGAATCATAACGAAAAACGCCATCAACGCAATCTGAAATGGCATCAGAAGGAAGTATAATTAGTTATTCTCTATAAAGGATCAATTACAAACATTTGGGACAAACCCCCGAAATTGTAAAATTAACGTCTTCTACTTTATAATTGGTGGGCATCTTGAAGGAGGGTTGTATATTATCTAAACATGTCACAGCAGAACACTTCGTACAGCTAAAATGCACATGATCATGCACGTGGTCGTAGTCTTCACATTGATGACAAGCCGCATATCTACTTACACCATCTATATCAATGACCTTATGCACTTCACCATCTCCTATCAAACGATCCAATATACGATAGATCGTCACTCGGTTGATTTTCTTCTCAATCCCTTGCACTAGGTCTTGATGAGATAATGCAGAGTTAGATTTCTGAATGAGGGATAGTATGAGGTCTTTATTTGTCAAGGCTACAGATCGTTTTTAAAAAATAACGTTATATCCATGTAGAAGTTTCTAGTCTCGATTTTTCCCATTAAATACATTGACCTTAGAATCGATAGGATTACCCGCAGATCTTCTGTACGATACGACCTGACCTACATGATATATAGCATCGGATAATGGTCCATTGAGCATATGCCAAAAATCTACTTCCGAGCTCCGTTCGCCTCGTTTGAATATTAATTTCAGTTCATTGATCTGTTCCTCACTCAAGTTTTTCATAATATCAGATGCTTGCTTTAGGTTGTGCAGAGTAGATGCTCTCGTATCTTCCCACACCATACCTTCCGTCTCTAAAGGCCTGATATTGGCTTCAGATTTGGCGCCATTTAATATAGTCGTGCTCAATCCATAAATATGAATCAATACATCACGACATACCTGGCCACCATTACCTGGATCATAGTTAAGGTCTTCTTCGCGAAGTCCGTCCGTAGCCCAGTAATATCGATACCCAAGACCATCAATCATTCTAGAGATACTCGTGCCAGCTGTAAAATTTGACGGTTTATCTCCGATTTCTCTATACGGTAAGTCCTGTGCCATAAGAGATGTACTTATTAAAATGAAAAAGGCTAATAGTCTCATGATACTAAGATAAAACGAATAGCCTTAATACATACTATATAATGATAAGCTTACTACTCTAGCTTAAACTTCACAGGTAAGACATACTCTGACTTGATAGCCTTACCATCTTTCTTGGCTGGTATCCATGTAGGGTATTTCTTAAGTATAATTTTGTACATATCCATGACCGCTTCAGCACAGCCACCTTCTATAGATTCTTTGATCACTGGACTATGCGCTCTACCATCTGCCTCTACTGTAAAACTTGAGATTACAGTACCCTGAATTGATCGATCTCTGGCTTCAGCGGGGTACTTAATATTCTTATATACCGCCATGAGGAGTTTCATTTCGCTACATTTTACCTGAGCTTCGGTATCTCCTTCTTTTTCGCAACCTGGCACCATGGCTGGTATATCAAATTCAGGATCTTGCTGAGCAGCATAAACTTTAGTTTTGATATCAATGACGCTTTCTTTGATACCATCACCATATATTTCCTTAGCTTTTGCTCCTTTATAAACATTGATGGTAGCTATATCATCTGGATTTATGGTGGTCAAACTATTCGGTTGTTCTATGACCCCATCAATGATATAGGTAATATTATCTTGATCAATATTTTTATCAAAAAGCTTTATCTCTTTGGCATCGCCATGAGCTACTACCGTAGGTGAGTCTTGATATACCCCTTTTGATTGCCATCCGAAGCCAGCTTTTTTACCTTCCAGCTTTTTCTCTATTTCAGATTTCGACTTTTTATCATCTTGTAATTTATATTTAATTGGCACTGTGTATAAAACCTTTACCGCCTTACCTCGCTGCCTTCCAGGGCTCCAAGATGGAGTGGAACCATTCATCGCGTTTAGGACCCTAAGCGACTCAGCGTCTATCTCATTACTTATCTTTCTTACAATCTTTACATCTTGTACAAATCCTGATTTATCAATAATAAATGTAGCCACTACAGTTCCTTCTGTGCCATCTTGCTGTGCTTTCTTAGGGTACTTAATATTTTCTCCCAGATATTGGACAAACTTTTTATTGGAACACTCAGTTCTCTCCTCTTTATCTGTAATGGTTTCGCATCCTATCATGCATGGCATACGCTCTACTACTTTAAATACTTCATCATTCTGATTTGGGAAAGATCTTTTTACGATACTCGTTTTTTCCCTTTTGGTATCTAGATCAAACTCAATGATGGTATCTACTTCTCCTTCATTATAAACTTTCATCTCAGATTTTCCATCCTTCACTATATACGAGATAGAATCGCCAGAGTATTGCTGAGGTTCTCTTTCTACAATCGTTAACCTCTCCTCATAGGTCTCTGCATCAAATTCTACTATGGTATCAAACTCGGCAGAACTTGATGGTACAGTATCCAATTCTATTGTACCATGCTCTAAGTGGGAAGACCATGAATTAAGTCTCTCTGCATAATGTTCTGATTTTAAAAGCTCATACGTTGAATCATCATAACAGTAAATGTGTAAGGTATCTCCTATCAATATTTCTTCATAGGCATTGCAGTCATCACCTGTTGAGTAATTGATTACTACTTTGGGTTCATTGTCTTTATTATTAAGCGCTACACAGTGATTATCATAAGGATGATTTTTGATAAGTTCATTGAGCGCATTTCTATCTTCATTGGCGAGTGCCATATCTGGGTAAGCAATATTAAATACCACAAAGAATAACAGTACTAGTGGAAGGGCCATCAGATATTTTATGCTGGCTTTCTTTTGGCTTGGGTGTTGATACATCATTTGGATACGTTTTTTGAGGTGAGAGTTAAAAAAGTGATTAGCGAGGCTCATCTGTAAGCCTGAGAAAGAATGTTCTAAAAGCAAGCGACCGTAGTCTTTACGACGATACTCTTTACAGACCATTTGATCCGCTACAAATTCATGTGTCTGTCGCAATGCTGATTTATATATGTATAACAAGGGATGAAACCAAAACAGACATTTAATGATTTCTACCGCGAGAATATCCCAACTATGCCTACCATTAACATGAGCTATTTCGTGCTTGAGTATCTGATCTACACCTGTGTCTAAGCTCAACTTTTTACTGATGTATACGCTACCAAAAAATGAAAATGGAAGATGTTCTTTTTCAGTTTTGATTAATTCATAACCATGCTTTTGCTCTATATCTGCACCTTCTCTAAGTTTGTAAATAGAAAGTATAGATCTCACTATGAAATATATACTGACCAATATGCCTATACTATAAAGAGTCAATATCGCCATTATATAGATATCATTGCCTTTTGATACTTCGGGAAGTATGAGACTCTCCCCCACCCAATAAGCGGCATATTCCAGAGGCTCAGTATGCTCAATTTTGACCTGCTTGGGTAAAAGTCGCAACAGAGGCATCAATAATCCGAGCATCATTGAGCTCAACAAATACAGACGATTGTACCTAAAAAAAGTCTCTTTCTGTAAAAACAAAACATAGATCAATAGAAATGCAGTCCAACACAGGGTAGAATCTATTAAATACTGAAATAATATATCTTGATAAGGCATGGTTAATCGTTTTGAAGTTGATCAATAATCTCAGAAAGATCTTTTACAGACAAGTCATTTTCTTTTACTAGAAAGCTCACTAACTGATTCATAGATCCATCAAAATATCCAGAGACCAAGTTGCCCAATTTAAATTTTGAGTAATCATCTTTTTCTATCACTGGGAAGTAATCATACGTCCTACCGTAAGCCTTATGATCTACAAAACCTTTTTTTTCTAAGATGCGAACGATAGATGAAATGGTGCTATGCGGTGGCTTTGGTTCAGTCATTAATTTGATCAAACCACTTACTGTAGATGCCCCATGCTCCCAAAAAAGTTGCATGATCTCTTCCTCTGCCTTTGTCAATCGTTTCATAATCCAGATTTTGATTTTTTTTGAAAATGTAAATACTCCTTAATCGCCGCTACTCGATCCCTGGCGTAAGTTGATAGTTGAGTTTCTTGTTCAGTGAGCTTAAGGTATTTCTGGTAATAGCGTTTGGCTATATTCTTGTCGGCATAATATTCATCCGCTGCTCGGGCCAGTTGAAAAAGGTTACGTCCCGTAGGTTCGTATTCATATACCTTTTTGAGGTGCTTGATTTCTTCTGCATCGTCATTGTCACTATTCGCTATAGCGGCAAGATTGCGATGATATAAGTCTATATCTTTACTTATCGCGTATTCTATCGCTTTTCTAAAGTGATATTTTGCATTATCATGTTCATCCTTTTTTTCATATGCAATACCTAGGTAATAATGTGCTTTTTCAGGATTACCATCACCTTGCAGACTCTTTTCTAGATAGAATATAGCATCGTCTAAGGAATCAATTTGGATAAGACTGTATCCGTACATTTTATTGTAGTACTGATTAAAATCTATGCGCCCCTGTAGACTGCGCATCACGATACACGTACTGTCATACTGTTGCTGTCGATATTTACTCGAGGCCAATTGGAGTTTTATTCTGACATTGGTACTATCATATGCTACTGCAGCATTCAATATGGAGTCTAGTTTTTCATATTCTTTAGCTTTCGCTAAAAACTCAGATAAACCTATTATGGTAAATACATCTTTATCATTGAGTCTATAAGCAATAGCATATTCTTGAAATGCGCTATTCACTGCTCCAGATCTGGCATATTGTTGTGCCAGCTTACGATGATACAGGGCTCGATCAGGGAAGCTTTCGCATAGTAACTTGTAATATTTTCCTGACTTGGCGGTATTGCCCTCTTGCTCATATATATTCGCCAATATTTGATGGCATTCATTGGCTCGATAATGGATCAATGAGTCATGAAGTAAGTACTCTTTCACCTTTCTAAAATCACCTTGTTTCTGAGCTATTTTTGCTCCAAGCATATAGCAATCGTATGCTAATGAATCGGTATCAATACACTTATCAATGTACATAAAAGCACTAACAGCACTACCATGCTGATCTTCGTGGCTTGCCAAATTCAGTAAAGAATCTGATATAACTGATTGCCCCTGACTTACTTGTGAAATACATAGATATAATATGATAACTGCATAACGCATATTTCAAATATATAACGTATTATTTAGTTATGCAACTATAATATGCGCCAAATGCTTACTTTCTGCCTTTGAAATAGTAGAAAAGTAAGGTACCTATGCATATAACTAATCCAAAAAATTCTCTGACCAGCTCTATAAATGGAGATTCTGCTTTCATAGAATCACTGATACTAGGAGCACCCTCACCTAACCAATATATCACATCTGGTATGTAAAACAACAACCAAATCAATAGGACCATGGCATAACGAAGCGACCATATAGTATTAAGTCTATCAAAAATAGCAGTTATTGAAACCAAAGCCACCAACCAATATACTCCCACCCAAATCAGCCCGTCTGGGTCATTGAACTGAACTGCTCCAAAGCCAATCATGAGACAAGCAATGAGTACATGGATCCATTTTTTCTTCACGGGTTACGGGTTACGGGTTACGGGTTACGGGTTACGGGTCAATTAAATCGTAATTATGATAGTTCCAAAGATTCAAAATATACTTTTCCACTAGTCAAGCTATTTTAGGCATAGTCAAACCGTCAACTATCAACTATCAACTATCAACTATCAACCAAATCATCCTTTATAAAATATCCATTTCCATAGCTCTTTAAAGCTTGCCTTTTTACCATACATCAGGATACCCACACGATATATACGACCAGCTAACCAAGTAAAGAAAAATACAAATCCGATCAGCAGTACTACCGATAGTATAATCTGCCAAGCCGCAGGATCAGAAGGAAGTCTTACCGGCATCACAATAGAGGACAATAATGGGATGATTGAGGCCCATACTACGATGTCTCCATCCGGTGCATTGATCGCACTTACTCCTATATAAACAGCAAACATCAATGGCAACATAATAGGCAATGTAAGGGATTGCGCTTCATTAATATCTTCACCAACTGCTGACCCTACTGCAGCAAAAAGGGCAGCATACGCAAAATATCCTCCCAAGAAATAGAAAATCAATAGAGGAAGTATCATCCACCAATTCATATTACCTATTTCTCTCAGTATGATCGCAATTTTATCCATGCCTTCGGCCATGACTTCATCAGGAATATCAGGATTATTAGCCATATCCATCATATCAGGACTAGAATCAATTCCAAAGAAGGTAGAACCTATTCCAAATATAATTGGAAACAGAATAGTCCATAGTCCTATCTGGGTAAGCCCTACTAGACCTACACCAATGACCTTACCCATCATCAACTGAAAAGGTGTAACTGATGAAATCAATACCTCTACAATACGGTTGATCTTCTCTTCCATGACACTGCGCATCACTTGCATTCCATAGATCAAAATGATGAAAAACAATACATATCCTACGACACCACCGAGTATAGACCCTACCACACCCGTCATGCTACTTACTTCCTTATCCGCAAGTATTGTTTTAGGTACGATCTTAATTCTTGTATCAAGTGATTCGAGTTTACTTTCGTCTATTTCCAAGGCTTTGAGCTTGTAATCTCTCACTTTACGTCGGACTACTCGCTCTATTGATTGCGATTCATCAAGGGCAAGCTGATCATCACTATGCCAGATGATATCATACTTCTCGATATCGTTACGCTCTATGCCTTGTAGTTGTAGTATTCCAGCAAACTCCTCTTCAGCATAATCCGCTTTAAGTTCATCAAGAGACTCCTTGGAAAACTTAAACTCTAGATTATCGCGTCCAGATAGCTCTTCATTGAGAAGATTTTGCTCATCTAATACATAGATCGTCTTGAGGTCATCAGAACCCCGACTCATGACAAAGCCTAGTGCCAAAAAGAATAATAAAAAACCAATAGGTGCTAAAAAAGTAGTTAGTAAAAAGGTTTTATTTTTTACACGAGTGACATACTCTCTTTTCGTAATTAACCAAATCTTATTCATGGCTCGCGTTTTCTACTTGTTTGATAAATATTTCATTCAGACTCGGAAGCACTTCATTAAAAGACCGTATTTGGATTCCCTCATTAAGAAGACTTCTTAGCAACTCATTAGAATCATAGCCTTCATTGATCTGTAAGGTTAATGACTCTTTATTATCATCGATGATCCTAAAGTCATTACTCTGCAGGTTTGATGGTAGATGTCCATCAAATTCAATCTTAAATATATTATCCTTAAACTGGTCTTTGACATCCTTCACTGATCCCTCTAGTACTTTTTTGCCTTGATTGATCAGTACGATATCCTTACAAATTTCTTCGACCTGCTCCATCCGATGTGTCGAGAAAATTATGCTCGTCCCTTCTTCATTCATTCGATGTATCTCATCTTTGATGAGGTTGGTATTGATAGGGTCTAGACCTGTAAAAGGCTCATCTAGGATGATCAACTTAGGCTTATGTAAGACGGTAGCGATAAACTGTATCTTTTGCTGCATCCCTTTCGATAGCTCTTCTATCTTTTTATTCCACCAGTCTTCGATTCCAAATTTTTCAAACCAAAGATTAATATTATCTCTCGCTTCTTTTTCAGATAATCCTTTGAGCTGTGCAAGATATAATAGCTGTTCTCCCACTTTCATCTTTTTGTATAGACCTCTCTCTTCAGGTAGATAGCCTACGAGTAGTGGAGGGGCCGATGCTAAAGGCTGACCATCGAGTAGTACTTCACCACTATCTGCCGCAGTGATGGTTGTGATGATTCTAATCAATGATGTTTTACCTGCACCATTCGGTCCTAGAAGACCAAAAATGCTGCCCTTAGGAATATTGAAGCTAATGTGATCTACAGCTAGGTGATTACTATATTGTTTGACTACATTATCTAGGGTGAGAATATGCATATACCTTAACGTATTGTTTTATAATGTAAATAAAATCAAAGCGATGCAATATGTTCTAATTAGAGAGATATATCCATGTTTTTTGGACTAAAATATTGTTTTAGCCCTATCAATAGCTGATTTGATTAACAGAAATTTATGATTTCATACAGTAACATGCCATGTGGGCCTGCGTCAAAGAAATAGTCAATAGATTATATTATCTTACAATTTTTGCATTGAATTTAATTTTATAAAAGGTAAACAATATGAAAACCTATCAACTATTAATTGCTTTATTCTTAATTCCATTATTTACATCGGCTCAAGTATCCGAGCGATCTACAACCATGAGTTTAGGTAATAAAAATGCCTTTACCATAGATCTTGACGGAGCAGATCGCAAAATGACTGAAAAACTGTGGAAAAACTACCTCAAACCATTTGGGGAAGTAGAGCGCAATAAAAAAGCTAAAGAATTTTACGTCAACCAAACCAAAGTACCAGCTATACCATCTAGTGGGCCAGTGACTATATATGGTCGTATCGATGAGGGAAGTGACATGTCATCTCTTACCGTGTGGGTTGACAATGGCTCTATGTTTATTTCTTCAGATGAGTCACCAAGCGAAGCCAACGGCGTAGAAGTCTTTCTGATTAACTTTAGCCATATCGTACAAAAAGAAGTTATCGGCAAAGAGTTAGAGGAAGAGGAGAAGCGTCTCAAAAACTTCAATAAAGATCTAGGGAAACTAGAAAAGAAAAATAACGGATTTCATAAGGATATTGAAAATGCTAACAAAAAGATAGCTGAGGCAGAGGCCAATATTGAAAAGAATTTATTAGATCAAGATGCCAAAAGAGAAGAAATTGCAGTACAAGAAAAAATGGTCGAAAAAGTAAAAGAAAGACTAAATAGCGTAGGTAAAGATAATTAAGAACAACTTACATATAGTTGATAATTATATACGAGAATCTATCCACAAGCGCGATCAAGCATATGCCTTGATCGCGCTTTTTTTTGTAGCTATTTTACATAGCGTAAAATTCACTCTCCACACTAATTGTAGTTTATCCACATTCCATATGGACTTTTCCACCTCTTGTCAGAAAACTTGTGCTAATAAGCTTGTGAGGAACTATTAACTTTGTATTTCGATTAATTATCATACGTTGCATCCAAACACTCTATGGCAGAAAAAATAAATCCTCTAAAAGCAGTACCTGGTAGGCTCCAGACCATCAAACAAGATTCAGACGTCAATAATCTAATCTATGGTCGTGTACAGCCCCAAGCAATACCTTTGGAGGAAGCGGTCTTAGGAGCTATCATGCTAGATAAGGATGCACTACCCGCAGTCATAGAAATTCTAAAAAAAGAATCATTTTATCTAGAAGCTCATCAAGAGATCTATCATGTGATGACTGATCTATTTGACAAGCAGCAGCCGATTGACATACTCACTGTACATGAAGCACTAAAGAAGGCTCAAAAACTAGATGACATAGGAGGTGTAGGTTACTTAATGGATCTCACCAATAAAGTAGCATCATCAGCCAATATTGAGTTCCACTCAAGGATAATCACTCAAAAGTTTATCCAAAGAGAGTTGATAAGAGTATCCACTCAGGTAATCAAAGACTCCTTTGAGGATGCCAAGGACGTACTCGAATTACTTGACGAAGCAGAGCGCGGTCTATATGATATCACAGATTCAAATCTTAATACAGGATACGAAGCCGTAGGTGCTGTAGCCGTAAAAGTGCAAAAGCAAATCGATGCCATGCGTCTCAAGGGTGATGACCTTACGGGTGTTACTACAGGCTTCCAAGAGCTAGATAAGATTACCAACGGCTGGCAACCCTCGGATCTGATCATTATAGCCGCTCGTCCAGGTATGGGAAAGACAGCCTTTACACTTTCATTAGCAAAAAATGCTGCCGAACATGGGCAAGCGGTAGCCATATTCTCTTTGGAGATGGCAAATGCCCAACTGGTACAGCGTCTTATATCCATGGATGCGCATATCAATAGTAGAATGCTCCGTAATGGTCAGATGGACGAAACTGAATGGGCAAAACTGCATGCCTCCGTAACAAGGCTAGCCGAGCTACCTATCTATGTAGATGATACTCCTGCGATCAATATATTTGAACTTAGAGCAAAATGTCGAAGGCTAAAGCAAAATCACGATATTCAGATGGTGGTTATTGATTATTTACAGCTGATGTCTTCTGCTCCAAACCAAACAAGATCAAATCGAGAGCAAGAGATATCAACCATTTCAAGGGCACTCAAAGGAATGGCCAAAGAGCTCAACATACCTGTGATCGCCCTATCTCAGTTAAGTAGAGCTGTAGAAACTAGGGGTGGAGATAAAAAACCACAATTATCAGATCTTAGGGAATCTGGAGCCATTGAGCAGGATGCCGATATTGTAACCTTTATCTATCGACCAGACTATTATGAGCTTGGCGGAGAGGATTTTGAAGCACCTAAAGATCAAGCAGAAGTCATTATTTCTAAACACAGAAATGGATCTTTAGGATCAGTGATGTTGAAGTTTGTACCGCACTATGTGCTTTTCACCGAGCCTGACGATAGCGCTGACGATCTTAGTTTTGGCGATGATCCATTTGCCAATGGAATTATCACTAGACCCTCTAAAATGAATAGTGGTGAAGATTATGATGCGCCGCCTTTTTAATGAATACTCTTTATAGCTTTAATATCCATTATCTTCGAGTATATGAAACTCAATAAATACATCGCCCATACAGGACTTTGCTCTAGACGTAAAGCAGCCGAATTGGTCAAGTCAGGACAGATAAAACTCAATGGTGAGGTACATATCAACCCTGCCACCGAAGTAAAAAATGAAGATAAGGTTGAGTATGAAGGAAAGGAGTTGACCTTGGAGGAAAAAAAGATCTATCTACTGATGAATAAGCCCAAAAATGTACTTACCACGGTAAGCGATGATCGAGGAAGAGCCACAGTTATAGACATCATAAGAGGTGAAAAAATAGAAGAACGCATATACCCAGTAGGTCGCCTAGATCGAAATACGACTGGCCTTTTACTATTGACCAATGACGGTGATTTAGCCAAAAAATTATCACATCCAAGTCATGAAGTCAAAAAAATCTATGAAGTATTGCTCAACAGAGACCTCACTCCTCCTGATCTCAAAAAAATAAGACGTGGCCTAGAACTCGAAGATGGTCTCGCTCCAGTAGATGCCATAGACTATATCAAAGGCATGCCCAAAAATATGATAGGTATAGAGATCCACATCGGTAGAAATAGAATCGTACGTCGCATATTTGAACATTTAGACTATCATGTCGAAAAGTTAGACAGAGTCTACTATGCAGGGTTAACTAAAAAAGACTTGCCACGAGGCTGGAATCGACATTTGACGGAGCAAGAGGTGGTGCTATTGAAGCATTTTACATGATCTTCGAGGGTCGGGGGTCTATTATCATTGTTCGAAGATCAGTTTTATGATTATTCATTGCAAGGAAAATATTCTATTGGAAAATCTTATGTGCTAAGAGGAATCCTATCATTGAACCTAATACGAATATAGCACCAGATTTATATGTTGATCTAATCTTCAATTTAGGATCGAATAGTTTCATTAGATATTCAGGAAGTATTTATCTTAAACGAAATAAAATCAATCCTATGCGCTTGTTCAAGACTTTCCTCTTTCTACTTATAGCATTCCACTTTGCTCAGGCCCAAGACTTCAAAGGATTTTTTGACTTTCATTACAATGATGAGGCTGGCACTATATGGTTAGAAATTCCTGAGTCAAAACTCAATCAAGAGTTTTTATATGTAAGTAGTCTATCTGCCGGACTTGGTAGTAATGATATAGGTCTAGACCGTGGTCAACTGGGAGATACGAAGGTTGTGAAATTTATCAAAGCCGGAGATAAGATCCTACTCATTCAACCTAATCAAGATTACCGAGCTATCTCAGATAACCCGCTAGAACAGGCATCTGTAGAAGAGGCATTTGCGCAGTCTGTTATTTTTGGCTTTCCATTGACCAAAAAAAAATCTGGCTCTTCTGATCTACGTATTAATTTAACACCTTTCCTCATCAGAGATGCGCATGATGTGGTAGGCAGATTAAAAAGCAAAAAGCAAGGCAGCTACAAACTAGAAAAGAGTAGATCCGCTTTATGGAAGGATCGAACTAAGACTTTTCCAAAAAATTCAGAATTTGAGGCACTACTGACCTTTGTTGGAGAACCCAAAGGTGGGTATATAAAATCAGTAGCTCCCGATGCAAAAACCATCACGGTACGTCAGCATCATAGTTTTATACAATTACCAGATGATGGCTATCAAAAAAGAGCATTCCATCCCGCAAGTGGCTTCAATTATATCAGCTACTATGATTATGCTACACCTATATCTAGTCCACTAGAAAAGAGATACATTGCTCGACATAGACTAGAGAAAAAAGACCCTAATGCTGCTATGAGTGAAGCAGTAGAGCCTATTGTTTACTACCTAGATCCAGGATGTCCAGAGCCTATAAAATCGGCATTATTGGACGGTGCTCGTTGGTGGAATCAGGCATTTGAGGCCGCAGGATTTATAGATGCCTTTCAAGTCAAAATGCTGCCAGAGGGAGCAGATATGATGGATGTACGATACAATGTTATACAATGGGTACATCGTAGCACTAGGGGTTGGTCTTATGGTGCCTCGGTCAAAGATCCTCGTACGGGTGAAATCATCAAAGGGCATGTATCTCTTGGATCGCTGAGAGTTCGTCAGGATTATATGATCGCTCAAGGGATATTGAGCCCATATGGTAGTCGATTGATCGAAGACCCGATGCTAGAGCTTGCGCTCGCTAGACTAAGACAATTGTCTGCTCATGAGATCGGCCATACCATAGGTTTGGCCCATAATTTTGCGGCAAGCACCAATGATCGCGCATCTGTGATGGACTACCCACATCCTGTCATATCATTGGATGAAAATGGTAATATCAACATGGCTGATGCCTACGACGACAAGATAGGTGCTTGGGATAAGCAAACCATCAAATATGGTTATAGCGTATTTCCTGAGAATAAAGAATCAGAAGGGCTAAATGCTATCATCCAAGAGTCTCAGGCTAAGGGCTTACGCTATATCACAGATCAAGATGCTCGTCCCCTTGGTGGAGCCCATCCCTACGCTCATCTTTGGGATAATGGTAGTGATCCTATCTCAGAGTTTGATAGAGTTATTGAACTTAGAAAGGATGCACTTTCTAGATTTGGTGAAAATTCTATACCTGATGGTACACCCATATCAGAGTTAGAAAAAGTGCTGATACCCGTATATTATATGCACCGATATCAGCAGGAAGCTGTGGTAAAATTGATAGGTGGTATTGACTATACTTATTCCATCAAAGGAGAAAATAACTCAGCTCCTCAAAAAGTTAGTATCGCCGAGCAAAAGCAAGCATTGGATCGCATGATAAAAACATTAGATCCTGACTTTCTTACATTGCCAGATCATATTGCAACTCTAGTCGCTCCTCCAGCTTTTGGCTATGGCAGAAATCGCGAAACTAGTAATGGAGCTACGGGATTAGTATTTGATGCTCATCAACTTGCTTATGCT
>JAHDGW010000016.1:656-4206 GCA_020631635.1 Saprospiraceae bacterium | reverse complement strand
GAACGCCAATATATGACTACCGCTGGTCAGAAAGAGAGGTACGCTTACCTATTGGATATGAAAAACGAAATCATGGAAAATCCAGATCGATATCCTATGGGTAGCGAGCCAAAGTTACCGCCAGGGTCTCCTATAGGATGTGGGCATATGCATTAAAATCAATGATCGGAAACTCTAATTTTCCTTAACAACCAAATGGTAACCAGGCCGAAAAACATAGACATATATCCTACCACATTATAGTTAATAAAGGGTACTCCCTCGGCTGGCTGATATACGATCATAGCACTTACCGTAGCAGATAGCCCGATAGCTAGTTGCTGTAATGCTGATTTTATACTCATAAAACTACCTCTAGTATTGGTAGCTGGTGCAGACGTAATAATAGTATTAGCAGGTATCATACGACCACTGGCAAATATGAAAAATAAGGTAGTGATAACTACAGCGTACCAGAGAGGTGATTCTTCAAGATTAGTGATCATGTATATTGGTATAAAACAAATCAGCATTATGATTAAAAACACTTTATTGTACCCGTACTTATCCGTTAATTTTCCAATAATAGGCGCAGTAAATACCGTTGCTAATCCACCTGCGAAAAATTGAATTGAAATATCCGTTTGGCTCAATCCCACATTATTGATCATATATGGAGATATAAATGGAATAGCCAAAAAATGACCAAATACTAATACAAATCCTGCAACCAAAGCCCATACTTGATTGGCATCTCCAAAAGTATTTTTGATCGTTCGTATGGGTGATCTATTCTTATCTAAGGTCTCGAGATGAGTAGTCAATTTGGGGAAACTGAATAAGACGATCAACCAGATTATTGCCGACATGATTCCAATAATCACAAATGGGGTCTGCCAGCTCCCCTGCTCTGCCAGATACAAACCAATAGGGATCCCCAATGCCGCTGCCGCAGAAAAAGCCGCCATCAAAACACCCATGGCCCGACCGCGTTCTTCAAATACATACAGATCACTTACTATTGCCAAAGCTAATGCACCGATAACACCTCCGAAAAAGCCTGTGACCATTCTAAGTAATACCAAGATTTCATAACTCGGTGCAAATGCACAAAGTATAGTACCTATAGTAAAGCCAGCATATATAAATAATAAAGCCGTCTTACGATCAAATTCATCCATTTTGAAAAATGCCAAAACACTAGAGACTGCCGCGGCAAATGAATATACTGATACCAACAATCCATATTGTGATGACGTCAGATTAAACTCTTTGATAAATATATCTCCCAAAGGCATGATCAACATACTGTCCACGATGTGAGAAAAGCTGATTATGGCAAGTGTATAGAGTACAAAACGTCGATTATTGGCAGGCATTCTACTACGACGCTTTTTATAGTGATTAGTTCATCGACATCGTCGGTATCATAGATATCGTCTCATGAAACATCAATTCATAATACTGATAATCCATATGCATGGTCATCGGGAGTTCGTCAAGCAATAGTACTAGTTCACTTTCACTACTCGCGGTCATAATGATCCAAAGCTTACTACGCTCTTGATCTAGAGAATAACTAATCAGCTTACCACGACTAAATAAAGTAGACACAGCTTGTCGCTGCTCTGGGATAAGACTCATAAACTCCTCGTTTACAGGTCTTGGTACTTCCATTTCTACCATATACTGGTTCATAATAGTTTTTTACTCCTCATCAAAAATAGCAAACTCTAGTCGTAATCGTGTATCAATATTCGTTGGCGAAAAATTTCTGAATCGCATTTTAACTTCTAGGTTTACAAATTCATCTAGAAGAATATCTTTCAAATTAGGCAAACTCGGAAATAACTCAATCTGCTCATTGACATTGAAGGGCACTGGATCCATATAAAACAATTCTGTACGCTCTCCCGTGCCATCCAACTTTACAGCTTCTATAGTCACTCGGCTTACGAAATCCCAATCAATATTATCAAATCTAGCCGTGATGAACCCTTGTCTAGATGATATCCGATCAATATCAGCAGCATCTACTCCTTGTTGCGCTAAAATCTCTTCGATACCGAATACAAAGGACGGAAAGAAAAAGGTATGAGTTTCTATGGTGCTAAGACCTGCAGGTATTTCAAAATCCAACTCTTTCACCACATTAGCAACTGCAATATCCTCCTTTCCACAAGCACTCAGCCATAGAATAACAGAGAATAAAGCTGCAATATGTAAGCAATTCCATATTTTCATAATCAAATAACGTCTAAGTGATAGGAATGTTACTCAGACACATCTTATGAGTAGATAAAATCAACAATCATGGGCGAACAAAGGGTGTCTCTTCTCGATGACAAGGAAGCAATGCAACAATTTGTAAAATCTTTACTCAAAGATGTACAAGCCTTGGAATATATGTTGAACAATGACTGGTTTGAGTCAGGGATCACCCGTATCGGTGCTGAGCAAGAGATGGTCATGGTACATAACAAGAGTAAAAATCCAGCCTGTATTGCTATGAAAGCGCTGGATGCGATGAAAGATTTACCTTGGGTCGAGACAGAGTTAGCAAGATTTAATCTTGAGACCAACCTTGAGCCTCGAGAACTTAAAGGAAGTTGTTTCTCTGATTTGGACGAAGAAAACACTTCTAAGCTGATCAAAATCCAAGAACATCTAGACCAATTTGACGCGAGCTATCTACTCACAGGTATACTCCCGACCCTGCGCAAGTATCACCTAAGCCTCGATAATCTGACACCCAAAAAAAGATATAGAGCTCTGATGGATGCGATGAGTGCTCAGTTGATCGGCAGCTCATTTGAGTTACGCCTAGAAGGGATCGATGATCTATTATTAAAACACGATAGCCCACTGCTTGAGGCATGTAATACCAGCTTTCAAGTACATCTCCAAGTGGATGCGCAAGACTTCGTCAAGATGTATAATATATCACAGGCGATCACAGCTCCCATCATGGCTATGGCCGCTAACTCTCCTGTGGTATTTGGTAAACGACTATGGCATGAGTCACGCATTGCCATGTTTCAGCAAGCCCTAGATACTCGGACTACCCATGAGCACATGAGGGATAGAAGCCCGAGAGTATCATTTGGAAAACAATGGCTAGACAAATCGGTATTAGAGATTTATAAAGAGGACATTACAAGATTTAAAGTACTGCTTAGCTCTGATATCAAGGAAGATTCTTTGCAAATGATCGCCGAGGGTAAGGTACCAAAACTCAGATCACTGCAAGTGCATAATAGTACCGTCTATCGATGGAATAGACCTTGCTACGGCATCAGTGACAATGGTAAACCACATCTCCGTATCGAAAATCGTGTCATCCCTGCCGGACCTACCCCTTTGGATGAAATAGCGAATGCTGTATTTTGGCTAGGGACTATGATCGGGATGGCCAATGAAGTCGATGATATCAGAGATCATATGTCATTTGAAGATGCGAGTGACAATTTTGTGAAAGCAGCCAAGTTTGGTATTGACTGTAAATTCACTTGGTTCAATGATCAAAAGGTAAGCTGTCCTGAGCTTGTGCTTAATCAGCTACTACCTATCG
>JAHDGW010000016.1:0-646 GCA_020631635.1 Saprospiraceae bacterium | reverse complement strand
CACCAGTAGAGGAGTCGACCAGCAAGATATAGACCTATATTTAGGTATCATCGAGCAACGAGCTAAAAAACATATGAACGGTGCAAGATGGATCCTCAGATCATATACGGCGCTCAAGAAAAAATTTACCAAAGACGAAGCATTGAGCGTATTGACCGCCAGTATGATCAAAAATCAACAAGCTAATATTCCGGTACATGACTGGAAAGACCCCGATGTCACAGATCTACCAGACTACGTACCTCATGAGCTCAAAGTATCAGATTTTATGGTGACTGATGTGATGACCGTGCAAGCTGATGCCATTATTGAACTGGCTGCTGAAATGATGGATTGGAAACGCCTAAAATATCTACCTGTAGAAGATACTAAAGGTAAACTGGTCGGGTTGATCAGTGCAAGATTAATATTACGGCACTACGTAAGAAATGCAGCGCATATCACCGCTAGCGTAGTGGAAGATATCATGTATAAAGACCCAATTACCGTAGGCCCTAACTCTACCATACTTGAAGCTATGCATCTCATGCGAGATCATAATGTAGGTTGCCTACCCGTAATCCATAAGGGTGATTTGATTGGCCTTATTACAGAAGCGGACTTTTTGAGGATATCAGGCAGGTTGATTGAGAGAAGTGGGGAGCGG
>JAHDGW010000369.1 GCA_020631635.1 Saprospiraceae bacterium | reverse complement strand
TGAACTGGGCTATAATCTTGTACCTGGTGGTACACGTGATGAGATTCGATACAAACTTGGGTTTGGTTTACCACTTATGAAACCAAGCTATCCCGTCAATAAAGTAAATCTCTACTTTGAATATCAGAGTATGTGGTTTGTAGAAGATGAGGAGTACATGCTTCTCTATGCTCAAGGTGTCCAGTATGCCAAAAATCGTGTCACGGTAGAGGCTGCCATTCAATTTCCACTTATCCAAGAGCTCAAAGTAAGTCCAGAATTGAATTTCAGTTTATACTTAGGAGCTCGTATTATTATTTAAAAATTTAAAATTAGAAACAATGAAAAATATCATTCTTATAATTAGCGCTTTATTATTTATCACGCTCATATCACCATCTGAGCTTTCCGCTCAAAATAATCGCGACCAGATCACCGTACAAGTTGACGGATTAGGTTGTCCGTTTTGTGCATATGGCTTAGAAAAAAAATTCAAAGAATTTAAAGGCATCAAAGATGTCAAGATAGAAATGGAAACTGGAATATTTACGTTTTCCTATCCAACAGAAAAAGCAATTACGCTTGATATGATTGAAAAGCAAGTCGATAAAGCGGGCTATACTGCTGTATCAAGTAAGATTACTCGTGCCGATGGTACTACTGAAGAAAGTAAACAGAACATCACAGAATTATCTGAAGAGTCAGAAATAGTCACTAAAGATATTTTCGTAGCAGGTAATTGCGGCATGTGCAAAGCTCGAATCGAGAAAACTGCAAAAGGAATATCTGGCGTAGTATCCGCAGAATGGGATAAGGAGAATAAACTCCTAAAATTGGAATATGACAGCTCACAGACTTCTATTGGTGATGTGGCCGCTGCTGTTTCAAAAGCGGGTCATGACACAAAATATACGAAAGCAGAAGATAACGTCTATGAAGATCTACCTGGCTGTTGCCATTATGATCGAATTAACTAAGATCGATTGTCTATTAACTTTTAAGAATGAGTACAGGATAAGAGTATATCTATTATAGTCCTATCCTGTACTTTAAATCTCGGCTCTACACTTTATTCATTGAGCCATCTATCACCGTATGTAGTATTGATACTATGGTCAGGTTAGGCTGCATAAGTATATACTACCATTATATCGCCTTAATAAAACCACTCACCAGATGAACAACAATAATTATATCACTTTCGGGCTTATGTTGCTCGTATCATTCATCATGATGTATGCCATTATGTTTCTCAATGTTTTTAAAATAGATCATGTATTCTTAAGCTACACCAGAACTTATATGACCCTACTCATGGTAGCTCCGATGGCTATATCTATGCTACTATTCAAATGGAAAATGTATGGAAACAAGAGGTTAAATATTTCTATTCTAACAATAGCAACTTTGGTATTTCTAAGTAGTCTATATGGCCTAAGAAAACAGTCTATGATTAATGATATACAATGGATGAAGGCTATGATTCCGCACCATAGCTCAGCTATACTTACTAGTACACATGCAGAATTTAAAGACCCTGAAGTACAAAAGTTAGCTAATGAAATTATCAAAGCTCAGGAAAGAGAAATTGCTGAAATGAAAGCAATGATTACAAGACTTAAAAAAATAAAATAAACATGAAAAATATACTTTTTATCGTATCTGTCCTCCTATTATTTTCCTGTAATCCATCCGAATCATGGATGTATGATGGAAATATTTCTTTAAATAAAACAACTCCTATTGGACTTGCAAGCGCTATCGACGGTTCCACATGGATAGCTGATGGAGATCATAATCAAATTATCAAAATCAATAATGCGGGGTCTACCATACTTACAATAGATTCGCTAGAGCGTCCAATGCATATAGCTACCCAGGGGGAGCTCGTCTTGGTACCAGAATATGGAATGGATCGTATTACTATGATTGAACAAAATATTCGAGATACCCTTTCTCTTGTACATAAACTAGATGCCCCCGCTGGTATAGACTTTTATGATGATCAATATGCTATTGCCGATTTTTACAACCATCGAATCTTATTTGGATCAGGAGATAATTGGATCAGCATAGGAAAAGAAGGAAAAAAGGATAGTGAGTTTTACTATCCCACCGATGTACAAGTTACTGATACTAAAATATTTGTTGCAGATGCATACAACAATCGAGTCCAAGTATTTGATACAACAGGTGAGCACTTACTTACTTTCGGCAATAACGAAAAAATAAATGCAGCTACCGGCATCTATGTTTCAGATGATGAAGTATTTGTCACTGATTTTGAAAATGATCGTCTCGTTATTTATGATCACCAGGGCCAGCTACGACAAATCATTATAGAAAATCTGGATAAACCTACCGATGCAATCATAAAGGATGGAGTACTATGGGTCACTAATTACAGAGGGAAGAGTATTTCAAAATTTAAAAAATCAAAGAATTGAAACATACATATCATATAAGCGGAATGACTTGTAACGGCTGCGCAGCCAAAGTAAAGTCAGCATTATTAACAATACCTGAAGTCACGCAGGCAGAGGTCGATAAATCAACCGATACTGCCGTTATTGGCATGAGCTATCACATAGCATTGTCGTCCCTACGGGAAAAG
>JAHDGW010000368.1 GCA_020631635.1 Saprospiraceae bacterium | reverse complement strand
AACGAAAAGTGAGATACCTTGGCGATATAACTATTACCATCTCTAGTAGCCATACCTTCTTCTCTCCAATAACCAGATGCTTCATCAAAACTCCACAAAGGAATATCAGTAGGAGCATCAGAAAGAGAACTAGGTATTGGAAAGTTTATTGTTGCTTCTGTACCATCTTTGAGCTGCAGCTTTTCTCCAGAGCCGGACTCAAGTTCTACGGCTACCATACCATAAGTAGATAATTGCTGAAGCTGATTCTCAAGGTTTATTGCTCTGAGGTCTCCAGGCATACTCAAACCAGTATTATCTGCAGAAGGATTATACCAATGTGCAAATACTTTTACTTCTCCTGTATATGCACTTCCGTCAGCTTTCATGATCCCGTCACTTTCAAACTGCACAGTAGCATCCCCATTCATAGTCACTGTTGCACCATCAGCACTATTAAAACTGCTAAGCTCATCACGTGTTACCAGTTGAGTTTTACCAAACCATTTTTTATTAAAATCTGTCTCAGCAAAAGTGTAACCTTTAAAGTAACCACTCTTCTCAATTGTAAGGAGTTGACCACCCTCCTCAATAATGACATCTGATATTTTATAATACCCATTTTCATCAGTCGTAGTAGATCGATCGGCCATGAGGACATCTGCTCCCATAACAGCAGCGCCATCTTCGTCGATGACTATACCACTCACAGATACATTGAATGATACTTCGGGACCTGGAACATCTGTAGTGATAGAGCCTGTGCTGATATCATCTTTTCGACATCCAGTCGCTAAAATGATCGAAAACAGAAAAATGTAGATTAGATTTTGTTTCATTGTGTTCGAATTTTACTTCGTTTTCATTTAAGGAACGAGTTGTACAGCTGGTACGACAATAGATATACGTCAATGCTAACATACGTTGCGTTAAGACTGAAAAAAAGTAAAAAGAAATATCCGTTAATTACTTACGGGCAAGGAAAGGTAACCCCTAAACTGCTTGTCATCAGCAAATTCATGGTTTTTGAAGTCTTGTACTATTCCATATAAAGTATCACGTTCTATCGCATGACGACCTACAGCACGTATGGTTTTTACGAGTTGCTCCGTGGATAATGCAGGGTTTTGCTCTTCTGCTCCTGCCATACTGTAAATTTTAGTAGTATCATCAATAGTACCGTCGAGATCATCTACACCAAAGGCTAATGAAAGTTGTGCAGTGTCTCTTCCGATCATAGGCCAATACGCTTTGATATGATCAAAATTATCAAGATATATCCGAGAGATAGCATAGTTACGTAGGTCTTCGACTACAGTGGACTCTTCTATGTGGGACATTTGATTTCCCTTATTTCGAAACTTAAGTGGTATAAAGGTCTGAAAACCACCCGTCTCATCTTGTAGCGATCTTAGTTTAGATAGGTGATCCACTCGATGCTTATATTCTTCTATATGGCCATATAGCATGGTGGCATTACTTCGTTTCCCTAACTTATGCCAGATACCATGAATCTCTAACCACTGTTCACCTGTACATTTTCCACCAGCAATCTCATCTCTGATCTCGGGATGAAAAATCTCTGCACCGCCACCCGGCATACTATCTAGACCTGACGCTAGCATTCGCTCCATACCCTCTTGATATGATATTTTAGCTTTTTTGAAAATGTAGTGATATTCTACAGGGGTCAAAGCTTTGACATGTAGATCAGGTCTATGTTTCTTTATACCAGAAAATAAGCTTTCATAAAAAGGTACATCATATTGCGGTAATACTCCTCCAACAATATGCACCTCAGTGACTGGCTTGTTATCATATTGCTTGATGATATCCATGATGTCATCTAGTGAATACTCCCATCCTTCATCACGTTTCTTGATCAGTCTAGAATAGCTACAAAATGTACAAGTATATAAGCATACATTGGTAGGCTCTACATGAAAATTTCTATTGAAGTATGTCTTATCACCATGCCGATCCTCTCTGATAAAATTAGCCAATACTCCAACATAAGATAATGATGCCTCTTCAAATAAATATTGGCATTGCTCATCTGTAATACGATTTCCGTCATACACTGATTGGGCAATCGACTTTAGGGTTGAATCCAATGTATCGTCGTTCAATAAAAGTAGTAGGCGTGACTTAGACATATCATTTCTTTATTAACTCTCATAACAAAGGTAGTGAAGCTAAGTTGACTGATGGCTTACGATATGTTACTTAATTTTTACTGTAGCGAATTCCGATATTATATGTTGCGGCTGATCCATTGACAGAATTTAGATAATCATTAGAAAAACTGGTGTATGAAATCTCCAATTCTAGGTCTCTGGTAAATTGATATTTAGTGCCTATCCCATATTGATAGAAATAATCGTAGGGGTTTTGAATAAAGGGAGAATACTGCCCTAAGCCGTAAATCGTCCAGTTTTTAATAGGGAAATAGCTAAAAATAGCTGTCGCAGGAACACTTACCCGATTAAATTGATCAGCACCTATATCCTCCCATATAAAATCAAGCTCTGTGAATAGTGAATATTTGTCACCAAAGGTAAAATCATTGAAAAACTGCGTAATCCAAGTACCATGACTCCAGTCCAAGAACCTCTGTTCAGCCAAAGCCTCATTATC
>JAHDGW010000367.1 GCA_020631635.1 Saprospiraceae bacterium | reverse complement strand
ATTTCTCAGGATGATTATTACTACCCACGTGAATTACAACGGGTAGATGGTAATGGTATCAGAAACTTCGACTTACCCGAATCCATTAATACTCATGAACTCTATGAAGATCTCAAAAAGATCATCAGCGGAAAGTCCGTTAGTCGTGAAGAATATACTTACAATAATGAAAAGGCCGTAGCAAGTACTAAAACCTTCGATCCTGCACCAATCATTGTATTAGAGGGGATTTTTATCTTCAATGACGCTAAACTCTATCAGAACCTAGATCTCAAAGTATTTATCCATGCCGAGGATAACCTCAAGATCATCAGAAGAATACAACGTGATCAAAATGAACGAAATTATCCTATAGATGATGTGTTGTACAGATATCAACACCATGTAATGCCTACCTATGAGCAATTTATATTGCCATATAAAACTAAAGCCGATATTGTCGTTAACAATAATCAATCCTATGCCTCAGCATTAGACTTATTGACGGCGGGCATAAAACAGAAGCTCCAATCGAAATAAGGAGGCGCTTACATTTAGTGTATAATCTCACTAAACAAATAACTTCTCATTTAGAGTTAGGTTTTTAAATAATAGGTTCGAATTCCTCATCCTCTTTCTTACCCTGTGCATGATGAAGTAAAGAGGTAGAGACTTCATTGAAATTTGCATCAATTTTAGCGATTATATCCTGCTTCAAGAGATTTTTTAATTCATCTAAGTCGGAAATATCACCTTCTCTAAACTTTAGATTAAACTCTAAGGTACTTGCCTCCATTTTAACCGAATATTTTCCTTCATATTGGAAAATTGTGATTTTCATTCTAGGGTGCTTGATGTAGTCAACTATTCTCATGGTAAGTCTTGATTATACTATTGGTGATCTGGGTATAGATTTCTTTCAGTTCTTTATTTTCAATCAAACGTAGATGTTCTTGGATAGTTTCTTGATCGTTTCGTCGTGCAGGTCCAGTCTGGATATCCATAGCCTTATGTTTTTTAAATTTACCAAACATACTTTCAACTAGAGGTAGTATCAATGCTTTATCAAGTTTTTGATCATTTAAAATTATCTCTGCTTGATGCCATAGGTGATTTACAAAATTATTGGCAATAACACCTGTTATATGGAGTTGCTTTTTTTGATCATCGTTGATGATGGTCGTCGTTGGGCTGATATCCCGAGCAAGCGTTAATAATTTTGATGTTGCAAACTCTGTACATCCATTAACGACAATAGGTATTTCTGTGGTAGTTTCTATGCCCTTAGTCAAGGATAGAAATGGATATATATAACCACAATGAGAATGTATATTTGATAAAATATCGACGGCATGAATACCGGAGCTATGTGCTATTACTTGATCTTCTCTTAGCTTAGGTTTCCAATTATTGAATAGATCAGCTGTTGCCGAATCTGATAGACAAACCAAATAGACATCGGCAGTCAAATCAATATCTTCGAACGAGCTGATCGCCATGCTTGCGACTTCTTTAGCTAGCTGCTTAGCGTTTTGCTTGGATCTGCTATATATCTGAACTATATCATGACCTTCTGCAGCAAGCCTTTTGATAAAATGCCAAGCCACATTTCCGCTACCTATACTGACGATTTTCATGATTTATTTTTAGAACGATACTCTAGTTCTAGTGGGTTCTGTCGATTATCCCAAATTCTTAATACGTATATGATTTTCGCAGTGATTTCATATATCAGAGAATAATAACCTACAAATTTTATCCTGATTCCTTTGACATTAGTTGCAATTCCGATTTTTGGGAAAGATTTAATTTGCTTTATTTCTTTTTCGAAAATCCTATTTAATTTTTGTGCATAGGATTTAGCTTGTACGGTGTAGTAGTAAAAATTCAAGATGTCATTAAGATCTTTCTCTGCTTCGATGGACCAAACTACTGTTCTATCCAAAGCTTAGTTTTTTTGAATACTTCTTGATTTGGCACAGGGTTTTGTCGGGCGGAGTTCTTAGCTATATTAAGTATCTTAATTTGCTCCTGACTGAGATTTATTTTTAGTTGTTCTGCACTTTCCATGTCCATTAATAAATGCATCTGTTCTAAAACTTTAGGATCAACTACAGATTCCAATTTTTTGATTAATGATTTTTTAAGTGTTATCGTCGTCATATTATTCTTGAGTAGTTATTCATAATATAGCACATTATTTATTGATAAAACGTAATAATTTAAACTTTCATCATCATACGCCTATACAGAGCTATAAAAAATCCTAAAACCATAATGATACTTCCTGCCCAAAATAAGTTGATACCTGGGAATACTCTTGCTTCAAAAATCAATAGATCTGTACGTGGTACCTCTTCAGCGATTACTACTGGGATTTGGATATTACTTCGGTCGTCTACGGCATACTTTATTGTAAACTGGTCAGTTTTAGGGTCTATGCTCGCAAGTCTCAGATGTATACCTAGTTCTTCTTCATAAGCTTTTATACTGAAGGGGCGATTACCTCTCAGTATATATAGAGGTCGCATCCGTTTTACTTCATTATTGAGCGTATATCTTAGACTTGCTGCTAATGCTAAGTCGTTATCTTGTTTTTCATAATTAGGATTGTCTATATTCTGATCAAATCCCTCTAATAC
>JAHDGW010000366.1 GCA_020631635.1 Saprospiraceae bacterium | reverse complement strand
TTTTCCTTTATGAGCATCGTCGAGAAATCTTTTAGATACAAATCCCTAGTTTAAGTAGCTCAAGAAATTATTGATTGTAGTCAACCAGTCTATCAGAACAAATTATCCAAATTCCAACTTAAAAGAAATCGCCGCAAGATCGGGTTGAAAAAAGAGATAAATCCTATTACTTGAATAATCTCTATTACTTATACAACAAAGATAGTGTTGATGTCATTTAATGTTTGGTAATTTGTGTTACCGTTAACTATAATCTAACTATGACAACTACCGAACTCGATAACCTGGCGATGATTGCCGATAGTGCAAAGACTTTTGCAGAGACCCACATACGGCCTCATGTGATGGAATGGGATGAATCCCAAGAATTTCCTATCGATTGTATGCGAAAGCTAGGCGAACATGGATTTCTTGGAGTACTCGTACCGGAAGAATATGGCGGATCAGGACTTGGCTATCAAGAATATGTAAGCGTCATCGAAGAGGTAGCTAAAGTTTGTGGCTCCATCGGACTATCTGTTGCAGCACATAATTCACTTTGTACCAATCATATTTTGATGTTTGGCACCGAAGAGCAAAAGCAAAAGTACTTACCTAAACTTGCTACTGGCGAATGGATCGGAGCATGGGGCTTGACAGAATCCAATACCGGTAGCGATGCGATGCGAATGCGATGTACTGCAGAGCGAGATGGTGACTACTTTGTGGTCAATGGCACTAAAAACTGGATCACTCATGGTAAATCTGGTGATGTGGCCGTAGTACTCATCCGTACAGGTGATTTGCTTGATAGTAGAGGCATTACTGCCTTTGCGATCGAAAAAGGGACGCCAGGATTTAGCTCAGGTAAAAAAGAAAATAAGCTGGGCATGCGGGCTTCTGAAACAGCAGAACTCGTATTTGATAACTGTCGTCTGCACAAAAGTCAAATCTTGGGTGAAGAAGGGCAAGGCTTTATCCAAGCTATGAAAATACTCGACGGTGGACGTATCAGTATTGCGGCGCTATCACTCGGTATAGCCAAAGGTGCCTATGAGGCTTCTGTAAAATATGCGCAAGAGCGAGAGCAGTTTGGTAAACCGATTGCGCAGTTTCAAGCGATATCGTTTAAGTTAGCGGATATGGCTACCAAAATCCAAGCATCAGAACTACTGATCAGAAAAGCATCAGAGATCAAAAACAAAGGTGGCAATGTGACCAAGATTAGTGCCATGGCAAAATACTATGCCTCGGAAGTGGCAGTAGAAGTATCTACAGATGCGGTACAAATCTTTGGTGGATACGGATATACGAAGGACTTCCCAGTAGAGAAGTTTTACAGAGACTCGAAGCTCTGCACGATTGGTGAAGGAACGTCCGAAATTCAAAAACTAGTGATCTCTAGAGAATTATTGAAAGACTAGGACTAGCTTTACTATATGAAGCTGATTGGCTATTTGGTATTTCGATTTTGGGTATTTGTATTTTCGCTGATACCCTTTAAGATCCTGTACTTTTTATCGGATGGGATTGCTTATTTACTAAGTGATGTGGTCAAGTATCGTAGGACACTCATCATCAAAAATCTGAAGGCTTCCTTTCCTAAAAAGACTCAAGCTGAACTGGATCACATCTTCAAAGAATCGTACCGTAATCTCAGCGATATACTTATCGAAGGGCTCAAAGGTATGTCCATGAGTCCTGAAGCTTTGCAAAAGCGATATAAGTTCATCAATACACATATGCTGCAAGAAGCTTATCAAAACCATAAGTCCGTCATCGGCGTAGCCGCCCACTTAGGCAATTGGGAATGGGCCACCCGATGCATTAGTCTTGCCTTAGATCATCAAGTACTAGGCATCACGAAGCGAATCAACAATCCATATATCTACAGATTTGTACAGCGCAAGCGATCAGAGGTCAAAGTATTAGTGGCAGACTTAAAAGATACGAGTCAAGCGTTCACTGATCATATCGATAAACAAACTTGCTTTATCCTCATCGCAGATCAAAGTCCACATAAAGTACATAATAGCTTTTGGATTCCTTTCTTGAATCAGATGACGCCATTTTTACATGGCCCTGGCACTCTTAGTGATACGTATGATTTAGATGTCTTCTTCTTCCCTATCCAACGTACTCAACGAGGCCATTACGAAGTCAACATCGAACTCCTCCACCAACGATCCGATGCGAAATCTCCTGAAGAGATTGTCACCATCTTCGCTGATCGACTAGAGCAAATGATCATTGCCAATCCTGAGCAGTGGCTGTGGACGCATAATCGGTGGAAGCGGGCGCATCTGTATGAGGGGTGAGAATTAGCTTGTAATTCTGTATTTAATTGTTTTTGAGGGTCAAATCATCTTGAAAGATTTAATTGTCTTATCTTTTGGCTTGGAGACGTCTGTTTAGGTTTCGAAATATTGGATCAATGAATTTCTGATCAAAAATTCAAGTTTCGAATTATTTCAAAAAGTAATTAGAGGATAATTAAAAACGAATATGGTGAAGCATGAATAAAAAAGAACTGACAGAAAGGGATATATGTAGCAAATTTATAAATCCAGCTCTGCTGAGATCTGGTTGGGATTTGAAAAAACAAATTAGGGAAGAGGTTTCATTTACTGACGGTCGTGTCATC
>JAHDGW010000365.1 GCA_020631635.1 Saprospiraceae bacterium | reverse complement strand
CATCCTGATGCAGCTTTTGATAAGATCAATTATCTGTTCTGTCAAGGAGTATCGGTCGTATCAGGTACGTTGGTTAGATCGGTTTAGAGATGTCGTACGATACGCCAATGATGAAAAGGTTGGAATCCTATATGCATCAAATTTTAGTATTGGAGTCAACCTCTTTTTTGAACTTAATAAAAAGCTGGTTGAGATTTTGGGACCTTACCGCGATTATCTGCCCTTGATACAAGAAGTACATCATACCGAAAAGAAAGATGCTCCAAGTGGGACAGCCATTAGTTTGGCGCAACAGATCAATCAGATTCACCCTACAGTAACCAAATGGACTGATGATCTAGATAATAAAGAAACTGATACCCTGACTATCGCTAGTCATCGGGTGGATGATGTACCCGGCACCCATATCGTTACTTACGCTGGTGCTATAGATGAAATTTCTATCAATCATGTCGCCAAAAGTCGGGATGGATTTGCCATAGGAGCAGTGATGGCAGCAGAGTATTTAGTAGGAAAGATAGGACTACATACCATGCAAGATGTGATAGATAGTAGGAAGTAAACTATTAAAGAGTTCTAAATCTTTGGCTTGATTTGTACGGTTTAAATACGTACATTTGTCAAAATGAAGATAATGACTGTTCCAGTAAATACTGCTTTAAACAAAGGAAAAGAAGCCCGTATAGATATAAGATTAAGTGAAGCTCGTAAAGAGTTTTTAAAACAAGCTTCTGGATCGGCTGGTTATAATTCTCTTAGCTCTTTTATATTAAATGCTGCCATCGAAAAAGCTCATAGAATAGCTGAAAGAGATAAAGAAATACTGGTCAGTGAGCAAGATAGTCTTATCTTTTTCAATGCATTAATAGATACTGCAGAACCCAACGATGCTCTGAAAAAGGCCTCAAAAAATTTCAAAGATTCAATACATAAGAATTGAGTTATCTAACGGTACTACTAGATAAATCACTTCATCTTCGCTCAAAGTTTGATTGTGGAAATGCTATTTTAAATAATTATCTCAAAACACAAGTAGGCCAAGATATTAGAAAGAATCTTGCAGTATGTTTCGTTATGCTAGATGAAGATGAGCAAACCGTTATTGGTTATTATACGCTTTCTAGTGCATCCATAAATTCTACGAAAATACCTTTAAGTTTAAGAAAAAAATATCCCAAAGCATATGATAAGATTCCAGTCACATTGTTAGGTCGATTGGCAGTAGATGTCAATAAAAAAGGAAAAGGTCTAGGTTCTAAAATATTGATAGATGCTCTAAAAAGAAGTTATGAAGTCTCGAAAACAGCTATCGGTTCAGTAGCCATAGTCGTTAATCCGATCGATGATTTGGCTAAGAGTTATTATGAATATTTCGGTTTTGTACTGCTGCCAGATAGTGAAAAGATGTTTTTAGATATGAATACAGTAAAGAAATTGGATCTTTAGTCCGTAATTTAAAGTTCATTAGATTTATTCGAATAGGTTCTAATCATGATTTCACAAAATTCCATCAATGAAATACTCAATACCGCTCAGGTAGAGGACGTCATACAGGATTATGTGAATCTTAAAAGACGTGGTGTAAATATGATCGGGCTTTGTCCTTTTCATGATGAAAAAACTCCGTCTTTTACCGTTTCTCCAGCCAAGAATATCTATAAGTGTTTTGGTTGTGGTAAAGGAGGAAACCCGGTTAACTTTATTATGGAACATGAGAGTCTCAGCTATCCTGAGGCACTTCGTCATCTAGCTGCAAAGTATGGCATCGAAATCGAAGAAACTCAAAAGACCGATGAGCAAAAGCAAGAGCAACAATTAGCAGAAAGTTTATACTTGATCAATAAATTTGCCGCGGAACATTTTCATCATAATCTAGTAGAAAAAGATGAAGGGAAATCCATAGGCCTCTCCTACTTCAAGGAGCGAGGTTTTAGGATGGATACGGTCAAAGAATTCAATCTAGGATATGCGATCAACTCTTATGATCATTTCACGAAGCTCGCGGTAGAGAAGCAGTATAATATCGAGCTTTTGCGAAAACTAGGATTGGTAAGTAGAAGCGATTATGACTTCTATCGAGGACGTGTCATTTTTCCCATCCATAATCTGAGTGGTAAGGTCATAGGTTTTGGTGGCAGGATATTGACCGAGAATAAAAAGGCTCCTAAATACGTCAACTCTCCAGAGTCAGAAATATACAACAAGCGTAAAACGCTATACGGTATCTATCAAGCCAAAACAGAAATCCGAAAACAGGATAACTGTATAATGGTAGAGGGTTATACGGATGTAATTTCACTGCATCAATCGGATGTCCGCAATGCAGTGGCCTCATCTGGTACTTCGTTGACCAAGGAGCAAATCAGGCTCGTAAAGCGGTATACTGACAATATCACAGTCATCTATGATGGTGATGGTGCTGGTATAAAAGCTGCCCTGAGAGGTATGGATCTCATTCTGGAGCAAGATATGAATGTCAAGCTCGTATTACTACCCGACAAAGAGGATCCAGATAGCTATGTCAAGCGAGTTGGTACGGCGGCATTTAAAGAATATGTAGAGACAGAAAGTAAGGATTTTATACTATTCAAAACACAACTGGTCATAGAAGAAGCGGGTAATGATCCTATCAAAA
>JAHDGW010000364.1 GCA_020631635.1 Saprospiraceae bacterium | reverse complement strand
AGTTATATATTTACTTAATATCCCCTCCGTTATTGTTCAACAAAACCTATCACTCCTTAAATCTAATTAAAAATATCAATCAAGGAGTGGAATGCAATAATAAAGATCAGAAGGTCTGCTTCTATCATAAGCTATTCAGTACATTGATCTATTAAGATCAATACTTTTAATCATCATCCGCATCCCGACACTTTCTCTCTCTTCTTATTAAAAAAATGAATAATGTATTATCTTTTGACTTCGCATCGCCGTAAGGGGATTAAATAGATCAAGAGACTATGAAGCATATCGTCATTATTGGTAACGGAATATCGGGGATCACTACAGCCCGATGGGTACGTAAACTCAGTGATCATAAGATCACAGTGATCTCATCAGAGACTGATCATTTTTTTAGTCGTACAGCGCTCATGTACATCTATATGGGGCACATGCGCTATGAGGATACTAAGCCCTACGAAGACTGGTTTTGGGATAAAAATCGCATAGAACTCAAAAAAACGCATGTCAGTAAGATTGAGTTTAAGCAAAAGTCGTTGGTGCTTGATACAGGCGAGACCATGGCTTATGATAAGCTGGTCTTAGCCTTGGGTTCAAAATCCAATAAGTTCGGGTGGCCGGGTCAAGATCTCAAAAGGGTAGGAGGTCTATACCATTATCAAGATCTGGAGCAAATGGAAGTGCATAGCCAAGGTCTAAAACGAGCTGTGATCGTAGGTGGTGGATTGATCGGTATCGAGATGGCAGAGATGTTTCATGCTAGACATATACCTGTGACCATGCTAGTACGAGAAGCAAGTTATTGGAATAATATATTGCCGGCTGAGGAATCAGAGATGATCAATCAGCATATCTGGAAAAATGGAATCGATCTGCGCTTAGAGGTAAACTTACAAGAAATAGTGGATGATGGCGCTGGTAACGCATGCGCAGTAGTGGTGAAAGAAACAGATGAAAAATTAGACTGCGGCTATGTAGGGCTCACGGCAGGAGTAAGCCCCAATGTAGGATGGCTCAAAGAGTCAGGACTGGAGATAGGTAGAGGTATCAAAGTCAACGAATATCTCGAAACCAATATGCAGGATGTATATGCCATAGGAGATTGCGCAGAGCAACAATCACCCGCTCCTGGTCGACGTCCTATAGAGGCGATCTGGTATACGGGTCGCATGATGGGTGAGACCGCAGCATATAATATCTGTGATAAACGAGTGAAATACAATCCCGGGTTATGGTTCAATAGTGCAAAGTTTATTGACATCGAGTATCAGGTGTATGGCGAAGTACCAGCCAAGATCAGAGATGGGATGACCACTTTGTTTTGGAAACATCAGGATAATGAAAAATCGATACGTATCAATTACGATACTGAAACCAAAGCGGTATTAGGATTTAATCTATTTGGTATACGATACCGTCATGAGGTTTGTGAAAAGTGGATCGTAGAAAAGACCCATATCGAAGAAGTACTGACACATCTCGGTATGGCCAATTTTGACCCAGAATTTTATAAGCAGTATGAGCAATACTTAATCGATCAATACAATCGCCAAACAGGTAGCTCGGTCACGTTGAAGACAAAACGAGGACTCAATAAGGTATTAGCTTTTCTTAAATCATAATCCTGAATAAGAACAATATGAAAATCATTCAAAACATAGGATTACTGCTTGTCGTACTGGCTATTTTGATCTTTACCGCCATGCTCGGTATAGGATATAATAAAATGGACATATCTGATCTCAATCTAGAAAATAAAGATCATCAAACCGCTATTATCGAAGCGGCGCAGGGAGAAGTATTTTTTGGAGAAAAATTAAGCTCTATTGCATTTATCTCCACGTATAAAAGCATTCTAAAAAAGGCATCCAATCAACTCAATGAAAATTGGGCCAATGGACCTATTGAAGGTAAGGAAGAGTGGACTTATAAACTCCAAGATTGGCAAATCTCTAAGTATGTAGAATCGTCTATCTCAAGTACGGCTGATGGCCCTGTTCAACGAAACCCATGGTTATTTCTCGGGCTTACATTCGGATTGGCAATTTTGGGTGGGCTAATGTATATTGTCCCACTCTTTGGAGCGCATGAAGGGATCAAGCACAACGGGATATATCACAATCCGTTGACTCGTGGCCTTAAGGTGAATGTACGTTCGCTATTCTTGTTCGGAGGATTCTTTGGGATCTTAGTTTGGGGATTTTTCAAACTCCAAAATCTATTTTGGCCACTCGTTACACTTGCTGTGGCTGGTATCATTACTGCGTTGGTTTTTGTAAAGGATAAGTCCAAAGGGCAAGATCCGCAACGTAGTGCATCACCGATCAATACGGCTTGGTTGGGTATTGTGGCCGGTACTTATCTGATAGGTTTTTATATACTCTTATATTGGGCACCATCATACATCCAAAACTGGATAGATATGGTAGATCCCGTAAGCAGAATGCTCAGTGGTGGCGAGGCTAGCCAATGGTTTTTGTATGGACTCATGTACTCCGTAATCGTACTCGTGATGGGTGTCAGGATGTTCACTAAATATCAACATAATAAGTATCAGAAAGTACGGACAGCATCTGTGATCTTCTTTCAGCTAGCCTTTGCATTCTTGATCCCAGAGATATTGGTACGTATGAATCAACCGTGGTTTG
>JAHDGW010000363.1 GCA_020631635.1 Saprospiraceae bacterium | reverse complement strand
TTTTGTGCCTTGCGCTTACGCCGCCTTTAGTAACAATACGCGCCTTTTCGATTGACACAATCGTTGATTTCCAAGTTGATCCAGGAGAGGTAATAGCTGAATGGTAGTCTAGATGAATTTCTTGACTACCATCCCTATCGAGGTCTGAGACTACAACTGATTTTGACAAAAACATATAATCATATTTCTGCTGAATCAGCGAATCAACAATGGCAAATACTCCATCTATTCTGTCAATAAAGTAAAGATTATTTATAAATGGTGCCGCATCGGAATACCCATTCGGATCAATGGCTGGTATGACTGTTTGAACGACTAAGGTTTCTGTGGCTCTATCAGAATCCATATCAACTTGATGTACGGTAATTTCTACTTCTTCCACCTCCGATTTATGCCAGTCTATATCATCATCATACTTCCAGATATACCCTCTTTTTTCTATATCGGCGATTATCTCAAACAGAGTAGGTTCACTCACTTTATCCACTTCTTCTATACTCTTCTCAGTGATTGAATGTACTATTGTATCGTACACAGTTACTCTTACCGTATCATAGAACAGTTTATCTTCTAATTTATCTACGTCAATACTGTTGCAGCTAGTTAGGAACTGCATCATGACAACTAAATAGCAAACGTACAAGTAAGGTAATTTTCCTTTCATTTATTCTATCTATTTTCATTAGCCTACTGAAATTCAGTACACTATCGGTCCACAGTTAAATATTAGTTGCTAACCTTATTTTTCATAGATTTCGCCCAACGTGAGTTCATGTAATAACACCCTACTAAAAATCTAATTTTCAGACTCTGATTAGCTCCTCAGCACCATCCGCTTTGACTGATCACAAAATAAACCAAATATATTAGACGTCATGAAGTCGCACAGAGAAAGAATGGACAAACAGATCAAAAACACTCATACAAGAGTCCAATACCCAAAGAATAAACAGCTTCATCTGCCCAGTACAGAACGGCTCAGCCTGGCTCAATACGCATAGTGCCCATCGTGAAGGCCGGTTAGTTCAACATAAGGTCAATGACAGACCTCGCTATCGCTCGGCTGTCTTTGGTCTTTAATATTTCGGCGAATTATATTCTTATCTTAGTTAATCCACCCTTAGAGTCTTTCACTTGATAGATTGGCACACTATTCAGGTTTCCCCTAACCGAATCTAGAATCGTTTTTCTGTCTTCTGAAGACATGTCAGGACCTAGAAGCACTTCATTAAAACAGTCTCTTGGCAGCACAAATGCTCTGCTACTATGATCATAACTATCATATATTGACTCATCATCCGCTCTGTTTGTTCTCACAAATCTAAACTCCTCTTCTTGTCGATATTCCACAGGAACAGAATAAAACTGTCTTGTCACATTGATCAATCTTTCTTCAAATGAGCTTGATATAGCTGGTATGGAAATATCATCATCCGGGTTATAATACATAACCCAACCGCAACTGCCTTGTAGAATTTCATTTACGCATATAGGGTTAAAGCCTACTGCGTAGCCTTTACCTAAATCTCCAAAAGAATCCCATACAGATTCACTAAGTCCATTAATGGATGTGCAAAACACTCCAGTAGAATTTTCTATTTTATCATCATATTCCTTTTCAACCTTTTTTCGATTCTCTATATCATTATATACCATCTTAGAACGTAATTGCGACGCTATGAATTTGAGTTCGATTTCGTTTCGAGGATTAAAAAGATCAATAGCGTGTCTTCTTGCAATCTCATCGAGCTCTTCACTTGTGTATTCCTTATACTTTACCGGAAGTCTACACTCAGGATAATCTGCAAAGAATGATTTACTGCTTGCAAGGTAAATTTCACGGTGAGTAATTATTCTATTGTGACTATTCCCTTCACCATCATTCCATGCTCTATACTTATAAACAGTCGCAGGAATATCAAGACCATTGTATTTTACTATTTCCATAGAGGATTTTCGTTTGTTGATCCAAAAAACTTGCCCACCTAAAGATAAAACTAAAATTTACGTCATGAAACAAACATCATTTCCATACAAATCCATCATTCCTCTTACCGCAGGAAGTATCACTATAGCCAACTTCATACTTGGCTTGATCTACAGCATAAAGCCTTCTGGCACTCACTTAATTAATCTACTAACCACCTTCCCAATAGCTATAAGGATATTAGTCGCTGTAATATTATGCTTAGTCTCTTCTATGACGTATGCAAAGATAGTAATGAAAAACCACAACAGTCAATACGACATGGCAAGTAAAATGTCTATGCTATCAATATCAACTTCAATTTTTGCATGGATTGTAGTTTTCAATTTGAAGAAAGTTTTAAACATTCCTATTGAAAAACTAGAAATATCTACACCAATTCTAACAATTGGAATTGTGGCCATTTCGATGTTCAGCAGTGTAAAAATAAATTACAACTTTAAAGAAATATATGTGTCTATCGGCTCTACAGAAAAACCTAGTAAAATGACTGCTGATTTTTACCCTAGTGACTATTATTATACTCCAAAATACATTAGAAGCATTAGAATTATATCGTTTTATCTTATTGCAATTTTATGTGCTGTATTAATGTGACTACTCCTCAATTTCGCCGAACGTTGAGCATGTGCGGCTGCGGTGTTCACGCCCGTTAAGCTAAGCCCAAATCAAATATACAAAATA
>JAHDGW010000362.1 GCA_020631635.1 Saprospiraceae bacterium | reverse complement strand
CATTTTTATCTAATTGCTGCGCTACCGCTAATACTGCGGGTATACTATCCGCAGGGTGAGAATAATCAGCTGCTAGATAAGTATCATGATAGTCCAGTTCTCTTACGGCTGTACAGTTAGCCCAAGACGCCCATTCAGCATGGACAGTAACTGTGTTTGGAAGACCAAAAACATTCGCTCCACCTTCTCTTTGATGACCCAGTGCTTGTGCTCTTGCATGTTGCACAGGAGTTCTATTTACACTTGCAATGGCTACCGAAGCATTGTCAATGATGCGATTGATGACCATATCAATTACATCATCGCTAATCTCCGTTTTATCTTGAGCAACTTGAGCCATTTTATAGGCAAGTTGATCCTCTTTAGATAAATGTTCTTTTGATGGATAGACACGAAGGTGGTGCATTTCTAAGCTCATGTATACGGGTAGTTTTAAAGTATTAGAAGTGATAACTTATTTCACTACTATAAAGGTCTATGATTTGTAGTAAAATCAAGAATTGAAGTAGGGTGACGCTTAATTTAATTCAAGTGGTTGATTACTGTTGGTTGAATGTTCCTCGTGCTGAACCTATATCCTATAATTCTGTCATTAGCTTCTTAGAGACATTAACATTTCAGTTTTATAGGGCGCATCCTTACATATGCTGTTATTATATACGTAAATTCTACATTTATTAATTACTCATCGCACCTATTGCACTTATCAAATTTTAATCTTAACTTCTGTCGAAAGATAATGTTATGATCAAAAGAGTTTTGTTATTCAATTTATTAAGTGTCATAGTAATCGGCTTTCTAGAAGCTCAGTATTATTGTGGAACACCTGCGCCAGAACCTCATAATTAAGCAATCAATACCTCTAATATGAATTCTTTAAGATCGTCTTACGAGGTAAAAGTTTATCTACATAGAATTAATGATGGACAAGGTGCTAATGGGGTTTCAAATGAGCTGATATATAGTTTGTATGAACTATTGGAAGAATGCTACTCCGGAACAGATATCAGCTTTATCTGGGACTGTAATATTTTCGATCAAAACAATGAGGAGCTTTACGGCAATCCTACTAAGCGGTTCAGCAATTCGAGCCCCTATTTTATATTTGAAAATTATGATTACGATCATAATGATGGCATCGACATTTATATATTTAATTTTCCACCAAGGATTGGTAGCACTAGAGGAGCAGCTAATGGTATAGGTAACACAACCGAGTGTTTTATTACTTTAGATGGTCATACAAATACAATATGTCATGAGGTTGGTCATGTTCTGGGATTGATTCATCCTTTCGAAGTTATCTATGATATTGAAGAACCTGTGTCCAGGACAACTACAACTTATATTAACAATCAAGGAAATATAGAAACTTGCATAAGTAATGGGATGGCTATTCCTTGTTGTAATATTTTAGGTGATCTGTGCTGTGACACTCCTGCTAGTAAAAGAGTATATGAGGCCTGTGTATCAAGCCCGGATTGCATTTTCTGGGCTGAAGGTATACCAGTCTTTGGTGAATTCGGATTTTCTCACTACGAATGCGAAGCTTTCAATGTAGATCCTGTAACCAAGGAAGTACAATTCCCTGTTGACAATGAGGGAAATCAATATGATATTGCTACCAATAATTTGATGTCTGTCATGGATGAAAATTGTAGGATTGAATTTACTCCCAATCAAATCCAAAGAATGAAATATTATTTGGATAATAACCCGCTAACCACACAAGTATTGACCACTGAATCTGGATGCGTATACTGCGCTTACTATTTGATAAGATTGTTGAGTAAAAATAGAAATCGCGAAGACTGGCCAGATTGTCTCTTGCAATGGATCATAACCGAATGTGACCTAGAGCAACTCGTACGAATAGATACCCTAATGATGAATGAAGTACTCTATTACCCCTCAGAGAATGATGTACTCACAAGCATAACAGAGAACATCAGATCAGCCTCCACCGATACCGAGGAAGAGCGGAATAATCTCTCTAGCTTACTGCAGCAATATCAGCAAGAAGCAGCTGTACTACAAAGTAAGCAAATCAACAGTTTATATGAAATACAAAATATCATAACGGAGACGGATTGCTTGGATGAGGTGTTACTAGACATTATGATTGGTTACGAAGTCATTATAGAAGAATGGACTGATAGTCTAGCTGCAGCTCGTATGGCAGAGCTTACGACCATAAGTAGAAAATGTGCATCTATGTATGGTCAAGGGGTGCATATAGCAAGAAGCATACTTTCGCAATATGAGCAAGTGGACTATAGTGTATTCGATGATTGCGAAAACCTTGAAAGCAGATCTAATGGAAGTAATATGTCATCAAATCTTACATATTTGATACAACCAAATCCGAATTCTGGTGAGTTTGAAATTTTATTACCAATTGTTGAAAATACATTATACACAATCGATGTAATGAATATTAGTGGACAGCTCATATATCACGATCAAAGAGATTCTGGACTACAGAGAATAAGCCTTAATAATGTAGAATCAGGTATTTACATGGTAAATCTTTTTGTAAAAAATGAGTTAGTGTCTACGCAAAAGATGATTATTACCCCATGATAAGATATTGCTTCTTAATTATTTTATTATTTCTTCTAAGAGATACAAATGCACAAGACAAAAGAGACTATGTATGGCCTTTGGGGTATAATAACA
>JAHDGW010000361.1 GCA_020631635.1 Saprospiraceae bacterium | reverse complement strand
TGGTGCCTTCGCAAGGCGATTTTATCATCCCTATTAGCACTAAAGCCCTCAAGGCGTTAAGGGTGCATGTGATCGAAATTCCACAGAAAAATGTTCATCAGTATCTCGCTTGGGAGTCATTATCCAATACTAGTCGCTATGGCATGAAGCGATACGGACGGGTGATGCATAATGAAGTCATGCAGCTTACACAAGGTATACCTGATGATGACGGTTGGGTAGAGTATGGCATCGACTTGAGCAAGCAGGTGGAGCGGAAGCCGGGTAGCATCTATTATGTCAGTCTAGAGATAGAGCCGGCGTATGTAGATCTAGATTGCAGTACTAGCCTTGCGAATAAGGATTTTGTTTCACGATTGCCAAAAGCTTCTTTTTTCGATACCCAATATAATCGACATCGTGATTATTACCATTATGATTGGCAAAAAAGAGAGGATCCATGCGATATCGCATATTACTACGGCATGGAGATTCCTGCCCGAGCATTTCAAGTAAGCCATGCCAGCATCATTGCTAAGCAAGGGGCTAGTCAAGCGAGTATCAGCGTCAGAGATATGTATAGTTTGAAAGCACTTTCTGGAGCGGAGGTCGAGTTGTTTGACTTACAGGGCATCGCTATCGCTACTAAGAATTCTGATAATCAGGGAGTGGCAAAGTTTAATGATCTTACTCGTCCTGCAGTTGTTGCGCAAGTGACACATAGCAATAAGATTAGCTACCTGCCGATGTCTAGTAGTCAGTCCAATCCTTTGACTGATTTTCAAGTATCGGGTGGTCAAAGTACTAGTCAAAATGGAGCATTTGTCTATACCGAGCGAGATGTGTGGAGACCAGGCGATACCATCTATATGGATGTGATGCTCAACAAAAAAGATCAGGTTTTTCCAGTAGGGCTGCCGATATCGGTCAAGTTCTATAATCCACAAAATGTACTGATGGCCAAAAAAATGCAGTCCATCACTACCGATACACAGTTGTATGGATTTGAATTCAGTACCCAATCACAGTCCAAAACGGGGGTCTATAGAGCATTGATTGAAATTGGAAATATTCGCATCAGCAAGAACTTACGGATCGAAACTATAAAACCAAACCAAGTCGATATTCAATATGATTTTGAAAATGAAAAGGACGGGATAGTGCTACAATCTGCCCTCAAGGGAAAAATGAATGTAGATTATCTCACGGGCTATCCAGTCAAAGATGCTCAGGTCAAGACACTCATCAAAGTCGTATCCATCCGATCGCCGTTCAAGGACTATCAAGACTATCGTTTCGATGCACATAACAGTTATACGAGTGGCTACAATTTTGATCTATCGAATGCCAAAACCGATGCAGAGGGCATGCTGTCTTTCAATTCGACACAAGACCTGAAATCATGGAATAGCATGCTCCGACTTGGTATAGACTCTGAGGTCAATCTCAAGGGTGGTGGTGTCAATAAGATCGGCCATCGTGTAAAAGTATCGCCTTTTGAAAGCTATATTGGTATCAAACGAAATCAAGGTAATGGCTGGCGAAACAATTATATTTTCGGCGATCAGATCGTATTGGACCTAGTCTCTCTGGATCAGGAGGGTAGTCCAAGTACCAAAAGCACCAAGATAGAATACACGATAGAAAAACACGTATCTCATTGGTGGATCGATAAGTACCGCTTGCGTAATGATGGACACTTCAGAAATAACTCAAAATGGGAGCAGCAAAGTAAAAATAGTATTTCTGTTGTTGCCGAAAATCAGATCAAACTCAACTCCAAAGACTACGAGCGAGGCGCATATCGAATCACCTGTACGGATACTGAATCTGGTCATCAAACAAGAGCCTACTTTTCGGTCTATGATGGTCGATCGCGTATCCCTGGAGCTAAGCCCTTTATCGTAGAGTTTGAGACCGATAAAGACAGCTATGAAGTAGGAGAATCAGTGCAGGTGCAACTGCCAGATATAGAAGGTGCCGAAGCACTGATCAGTGTTGAGCAAGGTGATAAAATACTAGATCAAGTATGGTATACCCTCAAAAAATCAGATAATAATATCAGCTTATCCAGCTTTGAGGAGTGGGCGCCCAATGTATTCATCCATGTCACGATCATACAAGCCTATGGTCAGGAAAACAATGATCTACCTCTACGGATGTATGGTATAAAACCCATCACTATGAGCCCCAAAGGGCAAGGTCTCAATCCTGAGGTCAATATGCCAGAAGTTATGGAATCGCTCAAAGAATATACGATCGAAGTATCAGAATCAGAAGGGCAAGCGATGGAATATACTTTAGCCGTAGTCGATGAGGGATTACTCAATTTGACCGCCTTTAAGACACCTGACCCTCACCGTCATTTCAATAGTCCACAGGCACTTCGGGTGAAAACTTGGGATGTCTATCAGTGGTTGATGGCCTATTTTAAGGGTAATTATGCAGGTATATTGAGTATAGGTGGAGATGATGCCTACGAGGCAGATGAGATTATTGAAGCCAATAGATTCAAATCTGTGGTTACGCATTATGGTCCGTTTAAGTTGGCCGCTGGTGCAAAGCAAAATCATGTTTTAAAAGTGCCTCAATACATCGGAATGCTGAGAGTCATGCTGGTGGCTTGTAATAAAAGATCTTTTGGTAAGCTAGAGACAAGTGCCTTAGTCAAAAATCCTTTGATGGTACAATCACAACTCCCGCGTACGCTTAATGTACTAGATGAGTTTACGATGCC
>JAHDGW010000360.1 GCA_020631635.1 Saprospiraceae bacterium | reverse complement strand
AAAATTCCAATTTACTATAATATATATTATAATAAATAACATCATTATTATTCTCACAAATTATATTAGGTTTTTGCCAAATCAGAGTATTGATGAGATCTTCAGGCCCTAAGTTTTGGATATCCTGATCTTGACAAACGCTTTCCACTCGCAATGAAATAGGGCATGGTGGTACAAGGTCAATAGGAGTAGCGCAACTTTCTTGACTAAAATTGAAGATTGGATTTGTGATATCGAGTATACCATAAGTACCTTCGGTTTCTACAAGAAAGCACTCTTCTATACCATTAGTTTGGCCATTTACACGGAAGCTAGATTCCTCAGTACTATCGATGAGTACGAAAGTGCCACCTTCTTTTTGGTATATAAATGATTTATAATTTTGCCATGGAGTACTTGCATTCCAAGCTAAATCAATAAACTTATCTCCTGCGGTGCTGTTCAGCTGGACCGAACTTGCTATGGACGAATTATCATAAAAGTTATTGGTACCATTGGCATAAAAAGCCATACGATAATAGTATTGTGTACCTTCTGTATCAAGATTGGAGTCCAGAAAGCTTAGAGGTAAAGCCTCAGCAAAGGAAGGCGTAATATACTCTGCTCCTAGTACTGGGACGAATGGTCCTCCTATATCTAACGCTCTTTCCAATACATAACGATAGGGCCCAGGATTGAGTACGGTATCTAATTCTTGTGCTAGTGGTTTTACCCAGTTGATTTCTATCTCTCCACTGAGTTGATTTGTGCTGGTGACGGATACTTTTGTCAATAAGGGGATATCTCGAGCCAACTGTTGACAAAGCTCTTCAGATGCCAGACTTTCTACCCGATTGAAGGTGTTTCCAGTTGGTGTTTTTCTAGCAAATTCTCCTAGTATGCGATAGCAATAAGTCTGTCCTTTTTCAACGTTATCATCGAGATACGTATATTGGCCATCTATGATTTCTGTAGTCAAGAATTCTATTTTGGTATATCCTTGACCGTCCAGACCCGGCTGGCATTTGTCTAATCCAAATGGATTACTTCCTAATCGTCTCCAGACCGAAAATCCTTCAAAATAATCATCAGCAGCATCCTGACAATCATATGGACTTTCCCAATTAATGCGTATCGCTTGTGCTTCCGTTTGTGTTTCAACTATTTGAGGTTGAGGCCCTACAACAAAGATCCGTAAGGTTTTAAGATCTGCTAGACCTTGTGTAGCATTGATACCAATATCCACAGCTCTAAATACAATTTGATATGGCTGTTTTGAAATGTCACTACAGTCAGTCTGCCAAGTAAACCTTGCACTATATGGTGTTGTTAAAAAATCTCCAGAAGGAGTCAATGTCGCTTCAGGTACGGTACCCTCAAATGGACTACCACTAGCAGTCAATTGGACAATATCATCTTCATCAGGATCAGAGACCAATACTTCGAGATCGATCAGTTCTCCCGCAACTACGCAAATTTCATTTACTACGTCAATTTCGGGAGGCTCATTATCGCATACAAGCACTAAGATCTGCATATCTCTAATGATACTATTGATGCGTACACCGTCTCTATATTCGTTGATCTGAATGGCAATATTATATTCTCCCTGGGTTTGTGGAGATTGCCATCTAAGAGTTCCTGTATTGGGGTTGAGTGTCAATTGATTATTAGGGCCCGGTGTGATTTGATTTGGGTAGAAATAATCTGGCACCGGATTGCCCTCAGACTGTAACGGTACCACTAACTCAAACGATAGACTATCACCATCACTATCAAATGCATTTGGATTATGCACAAAAGGCTTACCGACACATGCTACATCTAGTGGTGCTTGCAGGAGTCGTGCACTATTATTAAATCCTTGAAACTGTGTATTCAAAAAAGTAAAAGTAGTCTCTAAAAAGAAAGGTACCTCTATAGAGTTAGGCGCATTGACATTCACAATTCCATCCACTCGGTTAGGGTCTTGGATAGATAAAGTATAGGTAGCTCTACCAGGATAACTATGTTCGCCGATGTAAAAATTTCGTTTAACGTCATTTTGAAGTTCATCGCCATTGCCATTACTACGATATATGAATTCACTCGTACCATCCCCCCAAAATATTTCTAAGCTATCTCGATCTACGGATTGACTCGATGTCTTTGTATATGTAGTGATTGTAGCTCTGATGGTCAGCTCCCCTGTCTGCTCATACGTGATTTCTCCAGCTCGATTATGAGTAGCGAAAGTGCTATGGGATAGACATAGGAGTAGCGTAACACTAAATAGTATTTTATAGAAAAACCTTGATTTGGCACCTTGTATTACCATAGAGCTTAAGATAAAGAAAAAACATAGGGAGTGGCGATTTAGTTTTTTTATTTTTCAAGACATTATGAATTAGTAGGAAATCGTGGTTGTTCCACATGGCCATAGTGGACTTTTATCATCTAGCAATAGAGGGGCTTACCGATACATAAGATCGCTTTAAGTCTTAGTTGTGGATGGGGAGGGATGTAATAGATAGTAACTTTATATGACTGATTTTCTCAACTTCGTTCGAAATATAGAAAAATTATTCTTTCAGTTGGTCTAGGCATCGTATGACACTATCCTTCCAGTAACGAATAGATGTATTGGTCAATGATCGGTACTTATCCATGGACATCACACTCCACAGTGGTCTCGGAGCAGGAGCATTATACTTCTCGGTACTGATGGGGTTGAGCTTTATAGAAGAGCAAGTAAGATCT
>JAHDGW010000359.1 GCA_020631635.1 Saprospiraceae bacterium | reverse complement strand
CCTACAATGTTATGTCACCAAAAACTGTTTTATCATGAATAAAGTGTTTGTTTGTTTGTTTGTTTGTTTGTTTGTTTGTTTGTTTTGAAGCTTTAGGACAACCCTACATTATAGAAATAGGATTATCCGTTTCTTCAAATTTTGTAGATAATGTGCCAAATTATGAGGTAAAAGTTTCCGAAGTTCTAGATAAAGCTAGTACGGCATACCAATCTGCAGGTGTCGATATTGAATTTTGTAGAATAGGTGATATTGAAATCATCGACGTAGAATTATCTAATGGAGGATCTAGCAATGGTATTGGAAATGGACCAGTCCAAGTTTTAAGAAGGTTATCTAACGCATGGAATGGAATTTGTACCTATAGAGACCTAGTGCACCATTTGGAATGGGGCTTTATTCCTGGACATGCCGCTGGAGGAAGTCTATGTGAATCATACCCAGGAGCATTCACAGGTCTTGGAGCACCCTATGTATCGCTTAGCGGTCATAATAATTCTAATAGTTTAGATTGGGTTAGGTTTGCTCATGAAATTGGTCATACATTGAGTTTGGGGCATGAGGACATATCTCTTTGCCAGACAAATCAGGAATATTTTATGTGATTTAATGGTACGGCTTCTGATCCTAATAATGCAAATCTTGGAAATTCTAATCAACAAAATCTATTGGCATTATTAGAATCTTCATCTTGTGTAGAAGAGTTTGATTGTAACTCAATCAGTGCAGAGAGTTGTGACTGGTATTTTGAACAAATAGTCACTCCAGAAAGTGTATCTATGAGCTGTGACTCAGGATTCAATAATATGTTTGAAGCATGTGATTGTTAATGATATAATTTCGAGAACTATGACTTTAGAGCTTATAGCTGATACTAGATATATAGAGATTACGGAGCATGAAAAGTTTGATTTTGTTTCACATATTCAAAATAAATATAAAGTAAGGTTAAAGCCAGAATTTAGAGATTTGGAGCCAAACGAATTATTGACCTATACTATAATAGGTCAGGTAACGGAGACTACCAATACTAATCAAAATCAAATTGGTATAACAACAGTATTAAATTTAGATCCCGTATCTGATGTTTTTCCTGGGCGAATAATCATACCGTATAACAATGAATTTATTGCAAAAGAAGATTTAATTATTGATGAAAACACAACTATAGAAAAATCTTTATATGCTGAGAGTATAACAGTGAAGTCAGGCGCAACTTTAACATTAAAGAGTGACGTATTTATTTCAAATAATAGATGGCAAGATGCTCGTATCTATGTAGAAAAAGGTGCTAAACTAGAATTGGACGGCGCCACAGTATCTACTTGCGATGATCTATGGAGTGGTATTGTTGTAGAAGGAACTGGAATACAACCTAGCAATGAATTCGACCTTGACCCTAGTAAATCGGGTATATTAGTCTCGAAAAACAATGCAGGTATAGAGAAAGCTTATATAGGTATATCTACACAAGCAGGACAATGGGGAGGCTTTGTACAAGCAGTAGATACTCGGATACAAGATTGTAAGTTTGGAGTATCCTTTATGAAATACGATGGAGTAGATAAAAGCTATCTGATACGTTGTACTATTGAAGCAGAAGAATGGGGCGTAGGCATATGGGCTAATGACTATGTGGATATACGAGATTGTAGGATTATAGGAAGTGTCAAAGGAATAGATGCAGTTAATACCGCTGTTCAAGTGTGGGGATCGACTAATGAATTTATTGATTGCGATCGATATGGAATCAGAATGCACAATACCTATCCTAATGCCACAAGTGTAAGGTCAAGAATACGAGATGCTCGTTTTTCTAATAATTACGTAGACATCAAAGTTACGGGTACAACCTCATCACAGGCGATGCAAGTGTCAGATAATAATTTCTTAGGAACACCAGCCGCAGCCACATGGATGGATGGAGATAATTTTTACAGTATCGAGAATAATAACTTTACAGGGAGTGCCTTTAGTAATATTGCATTTTCCAATGGTGCATTACCTAATCGTCATACGCTGAATAGTATCAATTCAGATGCCTATGGCATATTACCCCTTTATCAAAATTCTCAGTACCAGTTTGAGCAAAATTGTTTTGAAGGCTCTACTCAGGCAGATGTGCATGTCGTGGGAGAGATTTCTAGTCAAGGGACACAATTTTTAGGAAATGGAAACTGTTTCACAGGGCCATCGAATACGAAAGACATTAGCACCAGTAACAACATTAGTTTCACATACTTTCATACAGATGCACAGAACCCATCAACTTCAGGTTGTGAGATTCCTATCAATCCAGATAATTATCTAACAGCACTATCAGAAAATGCGGATGATTATAGTGATTGCGGTACAGATCCTGTATCACCGCCCACTACACAAGTGGAATTATGTGATCCTAAAGAAGAGGTAGATCCTGTAAAAGCTTCAATACGAGAATTGAAGATACGAGTGGCATTACTTCGTGATAAATTGGAAGAAAATCCCGTACAACTCGAAGTAATCAAGGCAGAACTCGATGAAAAAGAACAATGTCTGAGAAAGAATATACTGCTCTTAAGTCATCTACTAGAATCGATCAATCTTGATGAAGCCATAGTTGTATTGCAGTCAGAGCCAGAGTTTAGATACGGCATCATGGCATATGGCTTAATGGTGCGATCAGGAAGATTGACAGAGGCACAGAATTACCTGAATGGTCTAAGAGCACTGACACAGGAAG
>JAHDGW010000015.1:11854-23985 GCA_020631635.1 Saprospiraceae bacterium | reverse complement strand
CAGATATCTATACCTCCTGAAATCGTAGGGCTCACCATTCCGTCTATCAAACAATCTCCTGTTTCACCGTTGGTAAACATCAAATCCATTGGAGTGCTAGAAGGTAAATTACTACAATCTACCGTCAGATCTGGGGGTAAAGACGTAAAAGTGGCGATCGGTGCAGGATCTACTGTAATCGTTTGGATATGAATAATCAGATTTCCACATGGATCGGTATCTTGCCAAGTAAACGTAATGATTCCGCCACACTCATCGGCTGCCCCTCCCATGGTTGGACTCACCATATCTTCAATAAGGCAGGATGCCGTACTATTACTGTACATAAGATCAGGGGCACTAATTGGTATCTGATCACAAGTAACCGTCATATCTTCAGGAGGATCAATAAAAACAGGACTTGGTGCAGGATCGACTGTTATAGTCTGTACATGAATCAAATCATTTCCGCAAGGATCGACATCCATCCATGTGATTGTAACATTCCCACCACATAGATCAGAATTATCTTCTATTACCGGGGTAACCGTTCCACTTATTAGACAATTTCCAATTTCATTATTGGTATATATTAAATCAGATGCCCTTGTAGGTACTTGATCGCATGCAACTGTCATGTTACCAGGAGGACTATCATATAATGGTAATTCTAATGGATCAATAGTAATATTTTGAACATGCGTCGCAGTGTTATTGCATTGATCGGTATATGTCCATGTTCTTGTCAAAGAACCTCCGCTACACAAATCAAAAGAACCAACTTCCATACCTGTGACTATTCCTGTACCATCGCAGTTGTCCGCCCAGTTTAAATCTTCCATTGGAGTAAAATCATCAGCACATGCCAGCGTAATATCCGTAGGTGGATCTACAAAAATTGGAATTTCGTTGTCTTCATAAGAAAATTGTTGAATTTCGATATCGCAACATGCATCGGTACATGTAAAAGTTGATGAAAAATTTTGACCTAACATCGGAACAGGACTGCCCGCTTTCACATTATAACTAACCACAGTAAAATTCTCACAAGCTCCATGAGTGAAACTAGCTATATCACCCACTGTAATTTGTACTATATTTCCACTAGCATCCAATATTAAAATATACTGATCATGATCAGGAGTACTTGTATTTCCAGTCAGTGTAAAATCAATTATTTCTCCGGGACAAGCGGGACTAGTATTAATATTTATTATACCCGCAACAGCCTCCACACATACTTCGATAGTAATGCAATTTTGTGGAGGATCATTTGATTCCGGTATACACGGAAGATTAGAAACATCTACACATAATTCATATGTGCCCGCTGTTGTCCATGTTTGGTTGATACTTGTCAATTCATTACCCGTAGCGATCTGTACTCCGTCCAAGTAATAGTAAAATTCGACCGCACCATCTAGATCCTCAGCGACGTATGTATCTGTATTACCTACACATGTCTCTACAGGACCTGTAAGGCCAGTTGTCCACGGATCTATCATACCTGTTCCGCAAACGCCTACGACATCAAGTGTGACATCGCATGCAGATCCACCACAACCATCTAGCATGAAATAGTATACATTTCCGATGGTAAGATTATTAACACTTAGGGTTTGTAAATTTGGATAACTAAATAAGTCCCCGCATATACCCCCTCCTTCAGTAAAACACTGAACAGGGTTCCAAGGTCCTCCATTTGCGGTTGGACAATTTTCAAATAAAGCGATCTGTGTTCCTGAAGTAAACTGAAGAAACCCTAAAGGAACCACCGTACAATTGGAGATCTGAACATTTATGGTCAAATCAGTACACCACGCTATGAAAGAAAACCAGTTTACGTTATTCGGAACTCCATCTTGTGACATTCCAGGACAAAGATCATCAGTAGGAATACCTCCAAAATTAGTTGCCGATGACATGGAAAATGTAAAACCATCAAGGTCATCCGGAGTACATAATAATTGTGCTGTCGAGCAAAGACAATCTACTCCATTCGGCGGATTATTGCATTGACCAGTGAGCTCTCCTATACAAAAGCAACATAACACAACCAGACCTATAGAAAGTCTAGTTATTCGATTCATTTGGGTGTTGTTATAGCATTAAGTTATAACATCAATCCCGTTTATTATAAAATTGTTGAAAAATGAATCCGGAAAAAAATAATTTACATCCAACGCATGCCTTTGATTAGGAATGTCAAGACAAATGGAAGAGATAACCAAAACCACTCATTGCAAAATACCAACATAGCAATACAAACAACTAGAGAAACTAAGAAATATATCCAATATAGTGTTGTAGAAGAATTAGTAGATGTCATAGTATTCTAATCTTTATTTATTTTGCACTACAAATGTAATAGATATTAATTATTTGAAAGAGGTCAATACAGATAAAAAGTATTTTGGAAAGGTTCTTTTATTCGGAGAACACAATGTGCTCTATGGAGGTCATGGATTTGCATTACCTCTACCGCAGTTTTTTGGAAAATGGGCTTATGATACAAAAAAAAGTGCTTTACCTGAAACACTTCATGACTATTTGGAAGAACAGAAATTTCTAGGAGCTACCTTTCTTTCTGAGTTTTTTAGGCATCAGCACCAAAACGGATTGTGCTTTGAAAGCAATATCAAGTCGGGTTATGGCACGGGGAGCTCGGGTGCTATATCCGCTGCTATATACGATACATTTTTCAGTAAAGAAATAGTCAAACTGGAGGAGACAAAACAAAATCTAGCTACAGTGGAACGATTTTTCCAAGGGACTAGCTCCGGTATAGATCCTACGGTTATATATCTGAATAATGCAGTATCGATAAGCGAAGAACATACTCAAGTTGAGGAAAACCACCACTATAAAAAACTTAATTCTCCTTTTTATCTCCTTGACTCCCAACAGAAGAGGAGTACATTACAAATGATTGATCTATTCCGAAAAGCAATTTCTTATGATAAAGGAGCACAATTGCTCAAGCAACTGATAGATCATAGTAATCAGTGTATTAAGTTGATTACAAAAGACCTAGATCAGGCCACTTTTGATTATCATATGAAAAGTATCAGCGAGATACAACTCACTCTAGCGAGCGAGCTTATACCACAACATATCAAGAAATACTGGAGCCATGGTTTAGAACATGATCAATATTATATGAAACTTTGTGGTGCAGGAGGTGGCGGATATTTCCTATTATATGGAGCCAAAAATATAGGCTTACACCAAATACCTCAACAGCTTTTAGTTTCTATTGGATAGATATCGTTGGACTTCCTTATTAGTTTTTGCCAGTTCTTCTATCTCTGGAGTAGTCAATAATACTCCTCCTTGGTAGATTCTAATACTAGAATCAAACCCCTGATCTACAAGTAATTTGTGAACGCTCAATGCCGTGAAAAAATCACTATACAAACCGACAGTATAGAGGTATTGTCCGTCTTCTTCATCAATAATTACATCGGTAAGTGTATTGAGTACTTCATTTCTAAATAACTGACTTACTTTGGCAATTTTGACTCTAAATACCACATCATCTATCAGGGTACGATATATTTGATATTTATTATCTCTCAGGTAGTCTACCACTGTTGGGTTTTCATAATTAACGGTGATGGGTAGATCATTGATATCTAATAGCTCGATCTCAATACGACGATTGATCTGTTTGGCAATATTTGTTTTTTGCTCTTTGAATGTCTTTTTCACAAAAGGATAGTTGCTACCTACTCCTCTTATCAGTATTCTATCGTCGTCTATACCTTTAGAGGTTAAATAATCCTTGACGGTCTCCGCTCTTTTTATACTAAAATATAGGTCAAACTCTGGTAAACCCTCTTGCAATGAATAACAAGTCATCGCAACCCTGAGCTCTGGAAAGATCTTCATGATATCCACGAGATCTTTTAATACTACATTATTTTGAGGTGTAAATATATTATCGTCATCTCCGTAATACAAAGGTTTGATTACAACTGACCTTTCTTGGATCACCTCATTCTCAGTAGTCTCCTTTTGGAGTACCATCGAAGGTTGCTCTGTGATCATTTCTATAGTGGTATCCTGCGTAACTTCTTGCGCTTGGCTATCGGCTATGAGTTGATCGATATATGGCACGGTAGATGATGAGATAAGTTGCCCTTGTACTTGCTTTTTGAGATAGCCAATATAGAGATCTGAATTTCCAAAACCTCCTGCTCTATCCGAATTGAAAATTGCTGTATTCCCATCATTAGATATCGCAATATTTAGATCATCACTAGCGCTATTTATCGGGGCTCCTACATTCTCCGCCTTACTCCATGATGCACCCTCTACTGAATACTCAGTACTATATATATCATAGCCTCCAAAGGATTCCTTTCTATTGGTACTGAAATATAAGGTTCTACCATCATTTGTTAGAAAAGGAGCGACCTCATCTGCTGGAGTGTTGATGTCTTTTCCAAGATTGATAGGATCTGACCACATACCTTCCCGCTGGATGGTAATGTACAAATCATAACCACCGTAACCACCGGCTCTACGACTTGCAAATACGAAGGTAGAATCATCAAAAACATTCAAATAACGGTCTTCAAGCTCCCCGACTACAGGACTGATATAACTAGTTGCTACAGCTTCTGGTACAATATCATTTCGAAATGAATCTTTTATTATTGTGCCTTTGACAAGGTCTTTAGATCTTATAAAAAATACCTCATCTCCAGATCTACTAAAGTCTAATAATACTTCGTGTCTTGCGGTATTTATGAGTTCATTTACACCTGTTGGATATTCCCAATCACCGTTGACTAAACTTGTCGAATACATATCATGGGCATACTGACCATAGAACTCATCCTTTAGGCCTTTTTTGTTACGTAAGCCACCAGTAGACCCTCCTCGATTGGAACTGTAATAAAATTTATTGGTATAGTTAGGGCTAAAGACAGGATGTACTTCGTCATGTATTGAATTTACGAAATCACCTAAATTTTCTACAAATGCTACATCGGTATCGTGAGCATGATCTATCGCATATGCGCATTGTTTTATCCATAGTATGACTTGTGATCTAGCTTTATCTTTTGATGATAGGGTTCTAAGATAACGTTTATATAGACGAGCCGCTAACTTATATTCACCCACAAAATGTTGACATCTAGCCATTTTCAGATAGATACTATGTTCATTATACCCTTTTTTATAGGCTTTTGAAAAAAACGAAATAGCATCTTCGTACTGATTCAAATGATATTTACAATCTCCTAGCTTAAATAAAAGCTCTGCTCCTCTATCCTCTTCTGTAATACGATTATAAAAATTCAGTGCTATATCATATCGCTCGTTTTTATAATATTGATCTCCCTCCTTGACCATATGGCCTTGACAGTAGCTAGCAGATAATAGGTAGCCACAAAATATCGTGATGAAGAAGATTCTAAGCACTATGTATTCTTTAAAATAAGTCACAAATATTCCAATTATATAGTTTGAGACGCATCAAATGCCTCAAGGTAATCACCTACACGACGTAAAAATGAACCTCCAAGAAATCCATCTACTACTCTATGGTCATATGAGAGAGATAAAAACATCATTTGTCGTACTGCAATTACATCACCATACTCTGTTTCTAATACTGCTGGTTTTTTACGAATTGCTCCAGCCGCCATGATGGCTACCTGAATTGATAATAGGAGTACCCATGACATTACCAAATGTACCCACATTGGTCAGCGTAAATGTACCATCTTGAACATCAGATGGTTTTAGTTTATTAGCTCTTGATCTACCGGCTAAGTCGTTTACCGACTTGGCAAGACCAATCATACTCAGACGGTCAGCATTTTTTATCACTGGTACGATGAGGTTACCTGAAGGTAAGGCTGTTGCCATACCTATATTGATATCTTTCTTTTTGATAATTTTATTACCGTCTACGCTCACATTGACCATTGGAAAATCGATCAATGCTTTGACAACCGCTTCCATGATCAATGGAGTAAATGTTATTTTTTCTCCATGTTTTTTATGAAATGCTACTTTGTTATCATTTCTCCAATTGACCATATTAGTTACGTCTACTTCTACAAAGGAAGTAACATGTGGAGAGGTCTGCTTAGACATAACCATATGATCCGCAATAAGCTTACGCATACGATCCATCTCTATAATCTCGACATTGGCTCCACTAGAAACTGTAGTAGCTGCATTACTAGGCGCTGTTGGCTGAGGTGATGGAGCTTCTACTACCTGAGACTGAACAGAAGTTTTGCCATTTTTTACGTAAGCCAGAATATCTTTTTTAGTTACTCTTCCTGATTTACCTGTACCCGGGATGAGATCAAGCTGATCTTGCGATATACCTTCCGCTTTTGCAATGGTTTTTACTAATGGAGAATAAAACCTATCTTCTGAGGACTTCACAGATGGTTGTTCTGGTTGTACCTTTGCATTTTGGGTAGGTTTTTCTTGGACTACAGCTTTCTCGGTTGCTGGCGCTACCTGTGTTGGCTCTTGTTCTGCTTGATCACTAGTACCTTGACCTTGCGTCTCTATTCTTGCGATTACTGACCCAACAGCTACCACGGCATCTTTTTCAAAGAGTATCTCACTTAAAACCCCTTCTACTGGAGACGGTATTTCAGAATCTACTTTATCCGTTGCTATTTCAAGTACGGTTTCATCCATTGCGATAGAATCTCCCACCTGCTTGAGCCATCCAAGTATAGTTGCTTCCATTATACTTTCGCCCATTTTAGGCATTATAAGGTCTACTTTTGCCATAGTTGTTTGGTTTTCAGAAAACTAGCACAAAGCTAGTCCAATTACAATCTCATCAAAAATTTTCGAAGCATATTCATAGCGGCATGAGTGGTATATTCTATATTTTTCTGACGATCCTTAGATAAATTCAATCTGTAGGATTTTGTTTCCTTTTCATTTCCCACTGCTATCCAAATAGTACCGACTGGTTTGTCTTTAGTACCACCTGTAGGTCCTGCAATACCCGATACGGCAACTGCAACATCCACTTTTAGCAATTTTAATGCTCCAGCAACCATTTCTATCACTGTGTTTTCACTCACAGCACCGTGATTTTCTATAGTTTCACTTTTCACTTTGAGTAAATTATGTTTTACCTCGTTGCTATATGCAATAACAGATCCTTTAAAATAACTTGATGAACCTGATACTGAAGTCAATCTGCTGGCGATCATTCCCCCTGTACAGCTTTCTGCAGTTGCAACTTTCTGACTTTTAAGAATGGCTAGTTTCAATATTGCATCTTGCAATAAGTCTTTATCATAACCAAAGACAAGATCACCCAACCTATGTACCAGCTTCTCTCTAAATTGTTCGATGGTAGATTCTAGTAGTTCTACATTTTTGTGCTCACCAGAAATCCTTAATCTTACCGTTCCCAAACTTGGCAGATAGGCTATTTTTAGAAAATCTGGAAAATCTTCTACGATATCCTCTATTTGTTTAGCAATACGTGACTCTCCTTCTCCTGCTGTTCTGATTGTCTTATGTTTTATGTGTATCTGAGATCCTTTAGCACAAAGTAATGGAAGGACTTCCTTAGTCATCAAGTACTTCATCTCATAAGGTACACCTGGCATAGAAACTATAATGGTATCATCATACTCAAATAGCATACCTGGAGCGGTGCCCATTTTATTGATCAAGAGTTTAGCCTTGGATGGCATAAAACATTGAGCCTTATGAGCATCTGTTGTTTTTCTTCCAAACTTTTCAAACAATAAAGTGATACGATCAAATGTCGGTTGATCATAGACCATGGTATCTTGTAAAAAGTCAGCAATAGCAAATTTTGTAATATCATCTTTAGTGGGGCCTAGACCCCCTGTGATAAGTATGAGATCTACCTCTTTACAAGCTGTTTCTAAAGCATGGATGATAGCATCTCTATCATCGCTGATCGATAATATGTTTTTAATTTTTATTCCCTGTAGGTTTAGTTGCTCCCCTATCCATGCACTATTGGAGTCAATGATTTGCCCAATCAAAATCTCATCACCAATAGTTATTACTTGTGCTTGCATAGACTCTAGAACAATATTACGATTGATTTGATTGCGTAGACACTTGATATTTTTAAGCGCTCTCGTTTACATCTTGATATATGCAATCTCATTATTGGCATAGGTATATTCGCTACCTTCTTGATCGATTATCAATTGACCCGTATCTGTTATGCCTTTTATGGTTCCTTTAAAGGTATTTCCATTTTTAGAAAAATATGATGGTGTATCTCTTAGGTAAAGATGTTTTAAATAAAGATCTCTGAGTTGTTTATACATCCCTGCCTTGAGCATCGAGTAGGACTCAGATATACACTGGTAGAGTAATTTTTTTACACTATCAATATTTTGCTCATTACCTGTCTCTATTCTTAAAGTTGTAGGGTTTGGAACTTTGTTAGGGAAATCTTTTTCATTTATATTAAGCCCTATTCCTACAATAGCATACCTCATTTTACTCCCCTGTAATATAGTTTGGATCAATATACCAGCTAACTTATATCCCTCGCAATAGATATCATTAGGCCACTTGACACTTACTTTAGCATGACTGCAATATATACTTACAAGCTCCCTTACCGCCAAAGATATAGCCATACTCAAATAGAATTGCGATTTTATAGGTAAAAAAGTAGGTTCTAAAATTATTGAACATAGCAAGTTTTTGCCAGGGCTACTGTACCAGCTTTTACCAATTTGACCCTTGCCTTTTTCTTGAAAAGACGTAAGTACTACGGTACCTTCCTGCGCCTCACCTTGTATGCATAGATCCTCTGCAAAATCATTTGTAGATCTTGTTTTGGTCAGTTTTATCTCAGTCTCTCCGATCATGATGGCGCTTTAGTTAGAAGCAGGACATAATAATAGGCTATTTTACTAACTTTGCACTCCATTAAACCGTTCTTACCAAAGAACTATCACTAGTAACTAAGGATACATAGAAAATTTGACAAAGACAAAACAAGCTAAGGCAGTAGATCAAGAGATGAATCTTCAAGATAGAATCATAGATGCTATCCAAGATATTAAGGGCAAAAACATCGTAAAAATAGACTTACAATCATTGGCAGAAGCTCCTGCAGATTGGTTCATAATATGTGAAGGAGAATCTACGACACAAGTACGTGCTATCTCTGAGAACATCAGTAAGAGAGTGAAAAATGAAATGAGAATATTACCCAATCATATTGAGGGAGTGGATGGGTCTAAATGGATACTCGTGGATTACTTTGATACCATCGTTCATGTATTTTATCCCGAGACTAGAAACTTTTATGACATCGAAGATCTATGGAGCGATGCAGATAGTACTGCGATTGCTGACGTGTAGTGGTAAACGATAATCGTAAAATATCGTTAATACAAATCAACAGAAGAAGAATAAGTCATGAGTGACGATAAAAATAAAAATAAGCCAGGACCGAAAAAGTCTAATTTGAGTTCGTATTGGATATACGGATTGATCATTTTAGCGCTTTTTGTAGTCAATGGAATGATCTTTCTGAATAATCATTCCAAAGAGATCAGTCTAGTTCAATTTGAAGAATTAGCGAAAACTGGTGATATCGAAAAAATCGAAGTCATCAATTCTAGCAAAGTAGATATCTACATCGATCCTAGTGCATTTGATAATGGTCAACATGATCACATCGAAGTTCCTAAATTTGGGAGTGCTCGTATTGCCGATTATTATTTTGAAGTAGGAGACGTAGCTACCTTTGATAAAAAGGTTGCAGAACTGCAAGAGGAAGGGATAAAAGTAGATCCTCGCTACAAAACAAAAACAAATATCATAGGTCCACTCTTGAGTTGGATCCTTCCTTTTGTTTTGTTGATTGGTATTTGGATATTTATCATGCGCCGAGTGAGCGGAGGAGCTGGTGGCCCAGGCGGTCAGATATTTAGCATAGGCAAGTCAAAAGCCACATTATTTGACAACAACTCTAAGGTAACCGTTACATTCCAAGATGTAGCAGGTCTCGATGAAGCTAAAGAAGAAGTGATGGAGGTGGTAGACTTCCTAAAACAACCTAAAAAATATACTTCTCTCGGTGGTAAAATACCAAAAGGAGTCTTGCTTGTAGGCCCCCCGGGTACGGGTAAGACCTTACTGGCCAAAGCAGTAGCAGGCGAAGCAGGAGTACCATTTTTCTCAATATCTGGATCGGACTTCGTAGAAATGTTCGTAGGCGTGGGTGCCTCAAGGGTAAGGGATCTTTTTAAGCAAGCTAGAGAGAAAGCACCATGTATCGTATTTATAGATGAGATCGATGCTATAGGTCGTGCAAGAGGCAAAAATGCGATGCAAGGAGGTAATGATGAACGAGAAAATACTCTCAATCAGCTTCTTGTAGAGATGGATGGGTTCAGTACCGATAAAGGCGTAATACTCATGGCAGCAACCAATAGACCTGATGTATTAGATAATGCACTTTTAAGACCTGGTAGGTTTGATCGTCAAATCGGAATAGATAGACCAGACCTCACGGGTAGAGAAGCCATTTTTAAAGTACATTTAAAAAATATAAAAATAGGTGATACTGTAAATGCCTACAATCTAGCCGAGATGACTCCTGGCTTTGCAGGTGCTGAAATTGCGAATGTATGTAATGAAGCGGCTCTAGTAGCAGCAAGGCGCAATAAGAAGTCTATCGATATGGATGACTTTAACTATGCGCTAGATAGAGTCATCGGGGGATTGGAGAAAAAGAATAAACTGATCTCACCCAAGGAGAAAGAAATTATTGCCTATCACGAAGCGGGTCATGCAATATGCGGATGGTTTTTAGAGCATGCATCACCACTTGTAAAAGTAACAATTGTACCTAGAGGCATAGGGACTTTAGGATATGCTCAATATCTACCTAAAGAAGAATACATCACTAGGACAGAGCAGTTGCTAGATAGAATGTGTATGACTCTAGGAGGTAGGGCAGCTGAAAAAATAGTATTTAACAAGATATCTACTGGAGCACAAAGTGATCTCGATCAAGTTACCAAAATGGCTTATGGTATGGTCAGTATTTATGGTATGAATGAAAAAGTGGGCAATGTTTCCTTTTACGGTATGCAACAAGATCAATTTAGCAAACCATATAGTGACGAGACCGCTCGTATGATCGACTCTGAAGTACGACAAATGATCGACAAACAGTATGAGAGAGCGCAGAAACTACTTAGTGAAAAGCGAAATGAACTCAATGCACTTGCCGAAGCTTTGTTAGACAAAGAAGTTATACTCAAGTCCGATCTTGAAAAACTAATAGGTAATCGTCCATCGGATAATATCGAAAGTCCTACTCCAGGCTCAAGTCAAGAAGAAGAGTAATTATATTATTCGGGTTGCAGTTGCAACTTCATTACAGCGTAAAAAATAAGGATGCCCACACAGGTATCCTTATTTTTTTGCCCCTACTCCAAGTTGCAATATAAAGCCCTAAAGGATATATATAAAGTAAAAGGGGGTTTTATAATCTACGTCAATTTCTGAGACTCACATTATCCCGAAGCCAACGGAATTCGATGTGCTTCATGCCTATTTGTCATGCATTAATTGAAAATTATGCCTTATTGTCATCTAATTTTATAAATTTTTGACAATTATGCGTAAAATATCCAATGGAATGGCATTTGATCTATAGCAGCTGTAACCAAAAAATAAATAATTATGAATTGCAAGTCAGCATCATCCAAAGACAGAAGCTTTAAAAAAATAGATTTTTCACCTAACCCAAATAAATACAAAACCATGAATACTAAAATGAAAAGAACACCCCACTCGACGGTATCAAAAATGGAGAACGGATACAATATAGAAGTTGCTATCCCTGGATACAGTAAGGAAGAAATAAGCATGAATATAGATGGTAACTTCCTAATCCTCGAAGATCACCTAAGCGGAGAACAAAGTACTTCAAGTACACTAAAAACTCCTTTCTTAAAAAGATTTAAACTTGGTGAAATCATAGATAAAGAGCAAATCAGCGCTTCTCTTAAAGACGGAATTTTGACTATAGAACTCAAAATCAAAGAAGCTGCATTGCCAAGAACAATAGAAATTGCCTAACCCTAAAAAAATAGATAATCATGAATACCTTATTGCACAACAATCATCCT
>JAHDGW010000015.1:0-11844 GCA_020631635.1 Saprospiraceae bacterium | reverse complement strand
TCAGAGGGCTTACCCCGACTACAAACGATGGCCTATGCGAGGACTTCGCCAGCAACTAATATCAAAGAAAATGATGACGCTTTTATCATACAATTAGCTGCACCGGGGTTAAGCAAAGATCGCTTCAATATAACTGTAGAAAACAGGAACCTCATGGTCGCTAGCAAAGACGTAAAATCTGAAGAGAATGAAGAGGAGAATTTCAAATCTCGAGAGTTTGACTATTCATCTTTCAGCAGAAAGTATCAATTACCTAAAACGGCAAATACCGAAGAAATCCAAGCTAAATATGAGAATGGAATACTGGAAATAGAGGTCATGAAAGTCAAAGAAGCTCTCAAACTTACACAGCAAATAGAAATAAAGTAATCTGCGAAAGCTGATTAACTAATGCAAATTGAATTTGGGATTTGGATTAATTAGAAAGGGCTACTCAAAATATTGAGTAGCCCTTATTTATTTTATATAATCACACTCGATTGGTGTAATGTTATAATTCTCTAATCTTAATAAACGCTCCTACCGGAGGAAGTTTAGTAAATGAAATATCATTGATGCGTAGTAATGTTGCAAATTCTACACCTTCATACATTTCTGCGATAGACATGAGCGACTCTCTTCTATTGATTCTGTGGTATACATATTTCCTATTATTAATATTGCTCTCATCCACTCCCTTAGATAGCAAGAAGGGTTCAACTTTATTACTGTCAATAAATCCATGTGCACTTAATACAGGCATTGATTTTATATTCCTCAATCCGTATTGCGAGGATCTCTTATCAAAACCCAAAGCTGAAGAATACAATAATCTATAGTCTCCATTTTTTGCTTGTAGATATTTGAACATAGAAGCCTCAGGCAAGGTAAGTGTACGACTTTTCTTTGTATCTGGAATATAGCTCTTCTTGTATGCAGGATTTAGAGCTTTTATGATTTCTAAGTCGATACCTGTTTCTGCACTCAGGTTATTAAAACCGATCTTTTCATGTACCTCAGCCGTAGCCGTAATCCTTAGATGATCTTCTGGTAACTCAGGTACGAGATCATGATCATGATAATAGTTCATGAGGTAGGTCGCGGCAATAAATTTTGGAATATACTTCTGAGTTTCTCTAGGCAAAAATTTTCGAATACTCCAATAATCATGCTGACCTCCAGATCTACGTATGGCCTTTCTTACATTTCCAGGACCACAATTGTAGGCAGCAAGTGCTAGCGTCCAATCACCGAACTGATCATATAGATCTGATAAGTAATCCAAAGCCGCAGCAGTTGATCTAAAGGGGTCTTTCCTCTCATCTATGGTAGAATTGATCGTAAGACCATACATCTTTCCGGTACCCTTCATAAATTGCCAAAGACCTGTAGCTCCTATATAAGATCTTGCATTGGCATCTAGTGAACTCTCAATCACCGAAAGATACTTAAGTTCATCAGGCAACTGACGTGATCTCAATTCATTTTCAAAAATGGGAAAATACACTGACACCCTTCCAAGCAAGCGTTCGCTTCCTTTTCGGTATCGCTCCGTATACATTTGAATCTGTTTTTTGACAACAGGGGTATAACGCATATCTACTTGAGTAGAAATATTATTAATCCTGTTGTTCCATTCAAGATCCAAATCTTTGCTCTTTACAGCAGAAAAACCCTGTATACCCAAGGCCATAAATAGGCACATTGCAATAAGGGTTTTTGCATTCGCAAAAACTTTAATTTTGTTCATGGTCAATAATTAAATCAATCGGTTTCTTAGAGATCCCTCTAGTAAATAGATATTCTGTTGGGTTAGGTTATGACAGAATATCACTCACTTACATATATGTAAATTCACATATATATACTAAGAGGGCGCAAATATACATAATTCTAAATTAAGAGAATCATTAAATTACACATTAGCAATTTATTTAATACGTCAAATACCGTACCAGTTTATAGATCGCAGTACTTAGATCGTATTTCCATAAATAGTTAGAAGCTTAGTCTCATCTGAATATATGATAAACAACAAAAGAGACTAAAAGCTTATGCTAAGCGTAAGTTTTTTTGTGATTTCAGAGATATCCAGCTTCTCCTGCTCACCAGTATTCATATTTTTTAGAGTTAGCAGTCCAGAGCTGCATTCGTCTGATCCGATAAGGATAACAAATGGAACTGCTCGTCCATTGGCATATTTCATCTGCTTTTTCATTTTAGCAGGTTCGGGATACAACTCCGCTGAAAAACCTTCCTGCCTAAGTTGTGTAAGCACCTTGAATGCATATCGGTGACTTTCATCATCCATAGCAAGTAGCAATATATCTAGGTCTTTATCCACATCATCAGAAAATAACTCCAGATCACGCATCACATCATATATACGTGCTGCTCCGAAACTTATCCCTACTCCACTCATGTCTTTCATACCAAAAACCCCGGTCAGGTCGTCATATCTACCACCACCACCGATACTACCCATCTGTATATCTTTGGCTTTGACTTCCATTATGCAGCCAGTATAATAGTTAAGACCACGTGCTAGTGTAGGCGTAAATCTCACATCGTCGATCTCCATAGGTAGATATGAAAAACATTGCTCTAATTCTTTGATGCCCGCTAAGCCTATATCATTGGTGATTTTAGATTTTAAATCTGCCACTTTATCACATGAAAGCAGAGAAATAATTAAATCTATCTGATCGGAAGTGATGCCGATTTTATTAAGTTCTTTTCTGACTCCATCAACACCGATTTTATCCATTTTATCAATAGCCGTAGTCATCTCCACAAACTTATCACCGACGTTGGCTTCTATAGCGATCCCATGCAATACCTTTCTATTATTGATCTGAATGTTTACATTGAGATTTAATGACTTAAATACCTCGTGATAAATCATCAATAACTCTGCCTCCAACATTAAGGACTTACTACCCACAACATCCGCATCGCATTGATAAAACTCTTGATACCTTCCCTTTTGTGGACGATCTGCTCGCCACACTGGTTGTATCTGATATCTTTTGAATGGAAAATTGAGCTCATTTTGATGCATAACCACAAATCTGGCGAAAGGCACTGTCAAGTCATAGCGGAGTCCACGCTTGGAGATACTTGAGGTAAGTGCCTTGCTATCCCTATTTTCAAGCGCAGTAGGATTAGCTTTAGCTAGATAGTCACCATTATTTAATACTTTGAACAAAAGCCGATCGCCTTCTTCTCCATACTTACCGGTAAGAGTTTCTAGGGCTTCCATTGTTGGAGTTTCTATAGCAGAAAAACCGTATTTTTTAAAGACCTCCTCTATAGTGGAGAATATATATTTACGTCTCCTTACTTCTTGAGGTAAAAAGTCTCTGGTACCCTTGGGAATACTTGGTTTCATAGCTATATTAATATCTAAATAACAGCCTTAAATTGCTCTAAGAAACGAATGTCGTTTTCAAAAAACATTCTAATATCACTAATATCATATTTCTGCATAGCAGACCGCTCTATTCCAATTCCGAATGCAAATCCACTGTATTTTTTAGAGTCGATATTACAGTTTTCCAGTACATTTGGATCTACCATACCACAGCCTAATACTTCCAGCCATCCTGTTCCTTTAGTCAGTCTTTTGGCAACATCGGTATCGGTCCCCATCCATACATCCATCTCTGCACTTGGTTCTGTAAATGGAAAATAACTAGGACGCAATCTAATTTTTGTATCTGCACCATACATTTCTTTCGCAAAATAAAGCAGCGTCTGCTTCATATCTGCAAATGACACATTCTCATCTATATAGAGACCCTCTACTTGATGAAACTGGCAATGCGATCTAGCACTTATGGTCTCATTTCTGTATACACGACCTGGAGCAATAATTCTTATAGGTGGCTCTTGACGAGTCATCACTCTTGATTGTACCGAAGATGTATGCGTACGCAGTAATCTTTCGGTAGAATTCATCAAGTAAAAAGTATCCTGCATATCCCTAGCTGGATGATCATCAGGAGTATTCATCGCTGTAAAATTGTGCCAATCATCCTCGATCTCTCTCTCCTCCTCGACAACAAATCCTATGCGCTCAAATATCTGTATCAATCTACTCATGACCACAGCTATAGGATGTCGAGACCCTAAACCATCGGCTACAGGAAGACTGAGGTCAATATTAGAGGCTTCAGCTTTTTCTGCATCACTGGCTAAATTTTGCTGCAGCTCATCAAACTTTTGTTGAGCAGTCTGCTTTAGCTCATTGACTAAGAGACCAAACTCCTTTTTGCGTTCATTAGCGACATCTTTGATTTTAGAAAAAATGGGCTTTACTATATTTTTGGAGCCTAGAAATCGGATTCTAAACTGCTCTAATGCATCACTAGAATCAATAGTCGTCTCTTCTATCTCTTTCTTCAGTGCTTCTATTTGGCTAAATACCTCCATGCGTTGCAATCTTTCATACAAAAATAGTCCTTTACTAGAAGTATAAAGAAATTATTATCTATGCTTTACGTTTAAATCTCGGAATGAACCTAGCTATCTGGAAAAATAAAATTTCTCTTACTGCCTTTGATGGTGCTATGGTGATACTATTATTTGGGCTCTTTTATTCTAGATTTTTGATGTCTATTTCTGCTTTTACCATCCCCGCTGTTGCAGTATGGTATAGCTTGAGAGATAAAACTTTAAAAGCTGATACACTTTCTTTTTTTAAGAATAGTAAGCTCCTTTGTCTGCTCATAATACCAATACTGTATCTCGCTAGTGGACTCATATCGGATGATATGTCAGAGTGGTGGAGATTCTCTAAATCTAAAATAGTGTTTTTTACCTTTCCATTGGCAATACACTTTTATGCTCAACATCAAGATCTTAAATCATCAATACGACTGATTGCGCATGCCTTTGTATTGATATGTATTATCAGCAGCTTCCCTGTGCTGTGGGGGTTTCTCTCAGATATGACACATAAGATAGCACTACTCGGAAAGGGCATACCCCTTGATACTCCTTTTAATCATATTATTTATAGCTTATACATTTGCTTCTCGATATTGATCATTTGGATTTATGCAAGTAGTCATCATTTAGATAAGAAATATCAAATTCAAATTTATGTCGTACTGGCTTATCTCATAATTTTTATTCATATTCTGGCGGTCAGATCAGGAATTATTACCCTCTATGGTGGCTTTATTATCCTCACCGCATATAGACTGTGGAAAAACAAGAACCTCAAAAAAGCGCTTCTGGCTATGGGATCAATACTCATGATTGCCATATTTTGTTACCAATTAAGCCCTAGCCTACAACGTAGAATATCTTATATGAAATGGGACCTTGATAGATATGCAGAAAGCGGAGGTCAGTCATACTCAGATAGCGAACGACTTAATAGTTTAAAAGCAGGTGTAAGCGAATGGAAAAAAAATATTTGGCTCGGAGTGGGTATAGGTGATACAAAAAGTACCGTAGAAAAATACTACGAAGTCACTTGGAGCAGACCAAATAATGAAGTTAAGCTTCCTCACAATCAATATATATTTGTGGGGTTGAGCTTCGGACTATTGGGATTAATTCTATGGATAATGAGCATATTTTATCCAATCAGACAAGTAGACAACACAATCCAAAGTGAATATTTAATTACGCTACTATGCGTATTTGCACTATCGTTTATGGTAAACAATACCTTGGAAAGATCAGTGGGATCTTATCTATTTATACTGGCACTAAGTTTTATATTAACCGCAGTGGACGATCTAGATTCTAATTAGGCTTTAGATAATTTTTCTGCATCGAGAAAACGAGCTACAGCCTTTTGAGCACGTTCGACAATCTGATAATTGATATTATAATGCATATACTTACCATCTTTCTGTGCATTTACCACTCCGGTCAATCTCAATATCTTTAGATGCTGTGAAGTAATGCTTTGCTCTATACGTAAGGTGTTATATATCTTATTAACATTGATTGTACCATGGGTATCGATAAACTCAAGGATTTTGAGTCTAAGTGGGTGGGCAAGAGCCCTCATGAGTTCAGTAGAGGCATGAAGCTTCTGGCTGTCGAAAGTAACCTTAGTCTTTCTCATTGAATGTGTAGTTTCTGTATTTATTGCGACCTTGAGATCAAATATCAGAAACAAATTTGGGACTACAAAGAAATATTATGAAAAAAGTTAATTTGTTTTAAACTATAAACATATTGTTTACGTATTATAATTTATTTTATTTGTGAAGCCTCCAGACATGCTTGAGAGGAATTCAAAGAATTTTAAAGCCGTATTAACTGAATCAATTACTAAAACTCCTATATATTCATCTATGTATAATATTACGGAGAGTAAAGTTCCATTTATAACTGTGATACAAGAAAACAAAGACTTAATTATTATTTTGATGTCTACAATAATAATGTTGGGATGTAACTCGTACATAGAGCCAGAATTATATTTAATCCCAGAGGATTATATAGGAGAAGTTGAAATAGAAATGAACAATGCATCTGGACTTAATCAAGAATACATTGGAGATTATCGGGTTTATCGAATTGATAAATATGGCCGACTAAAACTAAATTTAAAGCAAATGCGGGATGGATAAATTCAAATTCAATAAAATTTCACTACGTTGATAAACACGGCACTATAATTAGTGAAATTCAATATTGCTCTAGTTATGATTGTGAGAATCAAGATAGCCTAAATAACATTATTTATGGCTTTGCATACCATAATCAAACCAGGAATGGGGTTCCAGTAGCTTTATTTAAGTATGAAATATTAGAAAAATAAAAACATGTGACTCCAGTGTTCGAAGTTTGTAATAGCGATCAATTTTCTCCGAGTATAAAATATATGTACAACACATCTTCTTTTCCAATTTATAAAAAAAAGCCCATCCATTGCTGAATGAGCTTTTGTAATTGTGGGCCCACGTTCCGAAAGCTTTCGGAATGAACCTCTTACCACCTGATCATTCAAGCATAGAATTTTCTCCCTATATCAACAAAAGCCCATCCATTGCTGAATGAGCTTTTGTAATTGTGGGCCCACGAGGACTTGAACCTCGGACCACCTGATTATGAGTCAGGTGCTCTAACCAACTGAGCTATAGGCCCTGCTTTTAGAAAGCACCGCAAAGTTACACCTTTGATTATTATATCACAGAATTTTTTAAGCTTTTAGAAAGACAATTATAAATCCATTCGTTTTATGAAAATAAATGTTTGATTATCAATAATTTAAATATTACTCATTGCGCCTACTGAGTAAATATTAAAATATACAATAGCGCCTATTCCCATACTCATAATGTTAAGATGGCATAATTTCTGCAACTCTGTAGACATTATGAACATCGAGAAAATAAATAGAAAACACTTTGTGGAGACGGACATGTTTTATCGGGTAGGATACGGTCTTACCTCTAAGATGTTATCTTTCGACAGTGGTACTATGCATCTCGAAGTGGTCATTGGCAAAAAATGGAAAAAAAGTTATAGTGCCACTGCACTCGAACTAGCTCATTGTTGGAAATCTACACATCCAGAGTTGAGTCATGCCGTCGCTTGTAAGGTATATATCATTGATGCCAAAACCTACAATTACAAGAAACACTTGATCCATGTAGGTATCAAACCAGGCTATGATGCCAAAAAAGGTGTTTTATTCAACAAGAATATGCTCAACTAGCATTTATTCGACTTTCTTCACTCCTATTGCTTGATGATCCTATTATCTTCATGGTATGAAGGTATTTTATAGCATAACGGCATTCTTTCTGCACCTCTCGCTATTGACTGGCCAATATGATCATATACATATAGAATCTGATCTATCAGGTAATGCATTATTAGATGTACTCGCAGATGACTACAAAACGAATAACGTCATGTCATATGGAGATGCTAGAGATACCTTATATAAGATTGTCTATCTAGAAAATGGCCAAGTATCGGGGATATACTCAGGACATAGTATAGCTCTACCCGATGATGTATCACCCCGTACTTTCTTGTTTATGAATGGGGCCGATTATGGCATAAATGCTGAACATAGCTACCCTCAAAGCAAAGGAGCTGGAGAAGGCAACCCGCGTAGTGACATGCATCATCTTTTTCCATCTGCCGTCTTGGTTAATGGTGAGCGAGGAAGTAACCCTTTTGCCGAGATTGCTGACAACCAGACTGATCGGTGGTATTTTGAAGATGATATTCTCAATTTCATACCTATCAATAATATAGATAGCTATAGTGAAAGTACAGAAACGCGATTTGAACCAAGAGAGTCCGTAAAAGGGAATATCGCTAGAGCGATTATGTATTTTTATACGATGTACAAAGATCAAGCTGACAATGCTGATCCCGATTTTTTCTGGTCTCAGATTGATCAATTATGTGAGTGGCATTACGCCGATCCAGTTGACTCTCTTGAATGGTTACGTACCTTTAGGATTGCTAAATATCAAGATGATTTTGCAAATCCTTTTATACTAGATTGCAGCCTCGCAGGACGTACATATTGTGATGAAGTGGCAGATGTATGCCAGGAGTTTATCAATACTGATGTAATTGATCTTGATGCCAGTACGATCTCTTTTGATATCATCCCTAATCCAGCAAATAATAGGATTGCGATCCATCTAATCGATAATGATCATGCGCAAGCTAATCTGATCATCAGAGATATGCTCGGGCAAGAGTTGCTCATACATACGCTTCATGATAGGTCAGAAGAGGTCAATATTTCATTACTTCCTCCTGGAAATTATATAGTTACCCTGCTGATCGATCATAAGATTGCTTCTCGACTGCTAAGCGTAGAATAGTCATGTATGAGAAAGATCATCCACATCGATATGGATGCTTTTTTCGCTTCCGTTGAGCAACGAGATCATCCACAACTGAAAGGCAAGCCTATTGTGGTGGGGGGTCGTGGCGGTCGCGGTGTAGTAGCTGCTGCGAGTTACGAAGCTAGACAATACGGTGTACGATCGGCTATGCCCTCAAGACTTGCTCGGCAAAAATGTCCACATTTAATCTTTGTTCCACATCGATTTGATGTATATAAGTCTGTGTCTCAGGAGATCAGATCTATATTCTACGAATACACAGATCTAGTAGAGCCATTATCACTAGATGAGGCTTATCTCGATGTCACCACGAATAAGCCCAATCATAAATCTGCGATATATATTGCTCAACAGATACGAAAAAGGATATATGCGCAAACTCAATTAACCGCTTCCGCTGGTGTATCTATCAATAAGTTTTTGGCCAAAGTAGCATCAGATATCAATAAGCCAGATGGTCTCAAGGTCATTTTGCCAGAAGAGGTTGACGATTTTATGAAAACCCTACCGATAGAGAAATTTTTTGGCGTAGGAAAAGTAACCGCACAGCGACTCAAAGCTCAAAATATACATACCGGTAAAGATCTCCAAAAGTATAATCTGATAGAACTCGTAGAACTATTTGGGAAACTTGGAAAATACTTACATGAAGTGATCCATGGCAATGATAATCGTATGGTAAAAAGTAATCGACTCCGCAAGTCTTTTTCTATAGAACGTACTTTTGATACCAATCTCGAAACCAAGGAGAGTATTCTAGCCAAAATCCAAGAACTCTGTCTCAAACTACATAGGTCTATGCAAGACAAAGGCGTCAAAGGCAAGACGGTTAATCTAAAATTTAGATATGCCGATTTTACGACCTATACCAGATCCAAAAGTTTTATGGACTTTATGGATGACTTAACCACGTTGCAGGACACAGCATGTCAGCTTTTTATCAATGCTTGGGACGATGAGTCAAGCCTACGACTTATTGGTATCGGATACTCAAAGTTGAATACCGAAATACCGGAATCTCAGCTACAATTTCCGTTTTAAAAACGTTTATTTGTAGAAATATTTCAACATGAAAAATATCCTACTCCTTCTTCTTCTATCTACCTTAATGGTATCCTGCTCAGGTGACCAATTTGAAGAAGATATAGAAGCTATCGAAAATTATATCAGCAGTAATAATCTCTCTTTTGATAAAACGGAGGAGTCTGTATACTACTCTATTGCATCAAGCGGCAGCGAAGTAAGACCTACCCTCTCCAATGTAGTTGTTTGCCATTACGAAGGCTTATATCTTGATGGTGTCAAGTTTGATAGCTCTTATGATCGTGGTATGACTTCAGAATTTTCATTGTCGGGAGTTATTGAAGGTTGGCGTATTGGTATGCAATTATTCGCGGAGGGAGACTCTGGTACTTTAATTATTCCTAGTGAATTGGCATACGGTGGTAACCCGCCTACTGGAATACGTGAAAATGCTGTGTTAATATTCAATATCGAGCTATTTGAAGTCAAATAATATAACTCTACCTCTTTCACAACAATACTATTTTGTTTTTCACTCCTATTTTCTTCATTACTTAACAATCCGTTAAGCTCCTTGATGCGGGAACCCTTCATTAGAAAGTGGACTTATTTTTGATATATACTTTTCGTACTAAAATGAAATATTTATATCATATGAATACTACCTTAAAATCATTAGTGTTAGCCGCGATCATTTTTTTGCCCACCAGCCTTGTCAAAGCTGGTGAAGGTATGTGGTTACCCTTGCTACTCAAGTCTCTTAATGAAGCAGAAATGCAATCTATGGGGATGAAACTTTCTGCAGAAGACATCTATAGCATCAATCAAGGATCACTAAAGGATGCGATCGTACACTTTGGCGGATTCTGTACATCGGAGATTATCAGTCCTGATGGATTATTACTGACCAATCACCACTGTGGCTATGGTCAGATACAATCACACTCCACGGTAGAAAATAATCTATTGAAAAATGGATTTTGGGCACAGAATAAAAATCAAGAACTGCCAAATGCAGGATTGACCGCTACCCTGATCGACCGTATCGAAGATGTTACTTCTATTGCCATGGAAGGAGTAACACCAGAAATGAATAGTGCCGAACGCCAATCGAAAATAGATCGTAACCTCGGCTTTTTCAAGGACGATTATGAGCTAGAATCATATCAAGAAATCGTGATCAAGCCATTTTACAATGGAAATCAATACTTTGCATTTATCACTACTATATACAAAGATGTAAGACTGGTAGGTACACCTCCCGAGTCAATCGGAAAGTTTGGTAGTGACACGGATAACTGGGTATGGCCACGTCATACAGGGGATTTTTCATTATTCAGAATCTATGCTGGACCTGATAATCTACCTGCAGAATATTCGGCAGATAATAAACCATATCAGCCTAAGCACTTCTTACCTATCTCTCTTGATGGTGTAGAAGAAGGCGATTTTACGATGGTATTCGGCTTTCCAGGACGTACTAATCAATACTTACCTGGATCTGCAGTCGCCCAGACTAAAGATGTACTCAACCCTGCTAGAATAGCTATTCGTGATAAAGCGCTTAAGATTATAGATGGGTATATGAGAACTGATGAAAAAACTCGTCTTCAATACGCTTCTAAGTTTGCTAGAGTGGCTAACTATTGGAAAAAATGGATTGGCGAAAATCAAGGACTGAATAAGACCAATGCCTTGGCCAAAAAGAAAAAATATGAAGACGAGTTTCAAGAATCTTGCCCTCCAAAGTATAGAGACTTATTACCACAGATCAATAATCAGTATCGTAAGCTCGAAGATCATGCACTCGCAAGAGAGTACTATAGAGAGGTCGCACAGAGAAACATAGAAATCATGCGTATTGTCAATATGGCTAAACAAATGGGCCGTGCATTTAAGAAAAATGGAAGCAAAGGCTATGATGAGTTTGTAGATAGAATATCCCCTAGATTAGAAAGCTTTTATAAAGACTATCGTCCAGAGATCGACCAAG
>JAHDGW010000358.1:217-2749 GCA_020631635.1 Saprospiraceae bacterium | reverse complement strand
GAGGAATAATCTAATTAGGGAATGAAGTATTTGATGATTTTGAACCACCGAGAGCACTAAGGGCATATAGAATATGCTTTTAAAAGTAAATCTATGATAAAGATCATAGAAGAACCAAGAGCATTTAGCTTCACTAGGCTTAAAAAGCAGAATAGCAAATTCACTTATTGAACCTTTTGACCCTCTATCTTGAAAGCTAGACACCATGTAACCGTGTAACCTTGATACCTTGATACCTTGATACCTTGATACCTAAAATACTATGGGAGGATTTGGATTTGCCATGGATGCGATCAACAAGATCAAAAGTAATCGAGCTCTTGCCCGTATGGGAAAAGATAAAATCAGCGCTCCTGATATTGATGGAGATACGTTAAATAAAGAAAAATTTGGAGACACCAAGGCTGAGAAAAGGCAGCCTTGGTCGACCCGTCGATCTAGAAGCCAGAGGACTACGGCCTTATTGTACATATTATTTTTCGCCATTGCTATGATCGTCGGAATGATCGTCTTGATGTAGATAAACAATTACAAGATTTGATTGTCCTTATGCTATGAATGAGCCAACCGAAAAGCAAGTAAGAGTCCAATCTTGGATCAGTCTTGTATTATTGAGTATCGTATGGGGTAGTTCATTTATACTTATCAAAATAGGATTAGAAGTCTACAATCCATTTGAGGTAGCTACGATCAGGATCTTATGTAGCTCATTGGCATTTCTTCCTATTATCATCTGGTTACGTAAAGAGATTAATTGGTCCAATTGGAAGTATTTTTTGGCTGTAGGTTTGATGGGGTCAGGTATTCCTGCATTTTTATACCCACTTGCTCAACAGCAGATAAGTAGTGCTATAGCAGGCGTATTGAATAGCCTTACCCCTGCATTTGCATTTCTAGTAGGCATCATACTTTTTAAGCAAAAATTTAATAATTGGCAGTTCGTAGGTTTATCTATTGGGCTTATAGGAGCTATTGCCTTGGCTGCATATGGTGAAGGAAGCTTTGAGGTAAACAACATATTATATGCAGGCTTTGCGATATTGGCATGTCTTTGTTACTCTCTCAACGTCAATATGATTAAAGCTTTTTTTGAGGATACAAGATCAATCATTATCAGTGCCATGTCTTTTGGCATGATCGGGCCTCCAGCGCTGATCTATCTGCTATACTCTGATGTAGGTATTAAGTTTTCTACCCATATTGATGGGTATACCTCGTTTCTAGCCATCATTGTATTATCCCTATTTGGTACTGTCGCAGCAACTATTCTATTTTTTAGATTAGTGAAGATGACTAGTCCAGTATTTGCCGCATCAGTATGCTATCTGATGCCAATTGTTTCTATAGCATGGGGCTATTGGGATGGTGAATATGTAGGTATCTTTCATCTCATTGTCTCTGGGATAATATTAGGCGGAGTTTATCTTATAGAACGAGGAAAATAATTGCACAGCTATCGTTAAGGCGACTTGAGTAGAGTATCCATGGCTCAGATTTAGGTTTATCTACCTATAGAGTTATTTTCATTTTAATGAAAAAAAGACACTGTTATGTAGCCTTGCTTTTAGTCATGATTCTGATCCAATGTGCCAAAGATGAAGACATGATATTACCCATATCGACAGACAATCAAATTGATCTACGAACGATACATTTTACACTGACACATTGTCCAGAATCAGACTGTAGAAAAATATTACCATTAAAAAAAGTAAATATCGACCTCTATCGCTCTAGACAAGATTTTTTGGATCAAATATCCCCATTACATACCGTACAAACCGATAAATCCGGTATAGTTCAGTGGAGTTTTCGGGGCAGTGACTCTTTGTATTATGTGATCCATGCTGATGATCAAAGATCTCAAAATATCCCCAATGATCTTGCCTTAACCCCATTGCATACGACGAGCTTTGTAGACTTTACTTATCATCCAAGTTGCTCTTACTCAAGCTATGGAGCAAAATCTTGTGATTATAATATTAATTTTCAAGATCCCATTGTAGGGCAAAAAAGCCACTATGCATTTTGGACCGCCAGTGGATATGGCACGGATCAACCGACAGAGTTAGAATATACTGGTGATATATTGGAGGTAGAAATTCTAGATATCGACCAAGATGGTAATCTATGGATTCAAGAATATTTTAAAGTGAATTCTGGTTTGACCGAAACCAATTTTATTAATCTTTTAGGGTATACATATACTGATACCTTAATAACCAATTGGAGCATAACTGATTCTTACTTATTGACAATCGATTACTTAGCTACAATTGGGTACATCTCCCCTACCAGTTTTCTTGGAAGTCATAGTATTACTGATACTGGATCAGGTTCTTGGAGTCTAGCATTTTTTAATGAATCTACACTTGACATTGAACTTACATTCAATGGTTGGATACCATCAGAATGGTTAAATGGTTATTATCAAAGCTCTTTGAGCAACTCTGAAATTAATGGCAAAATATATGATAAACTTCTTGTCGAAATATCAAATTTTGAATTCACTCTAGGAGGAAATGATTTTAC
>JAHDGW010000358.1:0-207 GCA_020631635.1 Saprospiraceae bacterium | reverse complement strand
TCTATACAAGGAAAAATATTATCCGTACTTATAGAAATAGAGAAAGTATGAATCTCATCAATGGCTACGATCTTATTCCTAATTAAAACCCCTACCTTTTATCAAAATTTCAATGATTATTGCTTCTACGACGATCCATCAATTATCCTTCATTAATAATTAAGGAAAAGTGTAACTTACACTAGTTTATAGCCCGTTACATAGGCT
>JAHDGW010000357.1 GCA_020631635.1 Saprospiraceae bacterium | reverse complement strand
CCATGAGTACGTACTAGATTTTCAACAGAAACGATGGCATCAGCAGTTACAGGGCCATCGGTATTCAAGAAAAAGTCATTGTAGATTGCGATGTCACTTGAGTTATCTACTATAGCATACATTGTATTGATATCCGCTTGGATACCCCAAAGATTGATGTCTGCATCGTAGGTGTTTTTTAAGTCAAAACCTGTATTGGTATATTGATATACGTAGTATTTATTGGTTTGACCATTGGTATCGTTGGCATCTTGAGCAACTACAACAAAGTCTCCTGCAACGGTGATTTCTCTACCATTGATAAAGTCTGAGGTAGACGTGGCCACAAGAGTTGGATTAGTACCGCTTGCAAGATTGGCCTTTACATCAGCATATGCATTTAGCACATTATCAGTCCTATTGAGTTGGATGAGTACATCAGTATCATCATTATAATAGATGCCATCTGCATCCAATGCTGCACTTGGGAATGTACTAATACTTGTGCTTCTGTCCTCTAAAATATCTGCTGTACCTATCATACCAGTAGTATTACTTGATACAAAGAAATCTCCTCTCACGGCAAGCATATAATCTTGAGCACTACCTGCTAAAAATATCGCAGAAGCGCCACCAAAAGACTCAACATAATCAGGAGCTGGATTACCGTCAGCGGTAGGTAAACTATAAGCAATCACTTTACCACCATCGCTAGCTCTCTCTGCAACTACGATAAACTGATTATCAGCATCATAAGCTACGTCTACAGGATTTCCAAGTTGAGTATTATTACCTTCGATTCTTACTTGCTCGTCATCAGCAATGTTATTGTCACTGGCAGCATTGGTATAATCGGCTATTGCAATGACAGCACCATCAGTTGTACTACTTGCAGCACCTACATCTGTAAGTACCATCATATCAGTAGCTTTATCATATGCTATGCCATGTGTACGTACTAGATTTTCGATAGTGATAATAGCATCAGCACTTACCATACCCGGAGCATTACTCAAAAATGAATCATATCTAGCTAGATCACTAGAGTTATCTACGATCGCATACAAGTCACCACCATCAAATTGGATTCCCCAGAGGTTGATATCCGTTGTCAATACTCGGTCTAGCGTAATGCTGTTAGAGGTGATATCATAGATGACAAACTGATTAACCTGGCCATTGCCATCGTTTGCGTCTTGAGCAACAACTAGCTTGTCAGCAATCACGGCGATCTCTCTACCATTGCTAAAGTCAGATGTAGAACTCGTAATATAACTAGGGCTAAGGCCATTTTTTACATTGGCTAGTACATCGCCATAGATGTCAACGGTGTTGGTACTCCTGTTAAGTTGATATAAAATATCATTTTCTTGATCATAGTGGACACCATCTGCATCAGTGGCTCTTACATTGAAATTTGTATTGGTAAAACTTCGATCATTATTCAATGTGAAAATACCTGCTTTACCTTGTGTATTAGACGATACAATGAAATCTTTTAATGCGCTAGGTGCATCTTCTTGTGTATCTGCACTATAGACTCTACCTGAGCAATCACCCGTACCACTTGCTGGCTGAGCCACATATGGGAAAGTACTAGTGAAGTCTCTATCATTGCTCTCAACTCCTGTAGTGTAAGTCAATACATTCAATAGATCTGTAGTTAAAGGACTGGGGCTAGTCGCAGGATCATAATCATCATACCATAATCCTATTGCGGCCAATACAGCTCCTGATACTGCTTGCAACTCTATACGAGTCACATCATCTTCTAATCGTCTACCGTTGGGGAATCCATCCATATTGGGTATAAATTCTATATCTGTGGAGGTATTATATGGAGCGGCTGTAAGTCCTAAGACAGCCGCTTGTATAAGTCCAAGTGAACTGAAATTTTCATCATCTCTAGGGGTAGGAGGTACAGCCATGTTAAGACGTAGCATATCTCCACCGTTTGGTAAAAAGTTATTGACAAATGGCTTACCAGCAGCTAGAGGGTCTCCACCTTTTCCAGTAGCGAGTTGATAAGGACGTACGTTAGGTACTCCAGTATGAAATGCTGGCCATAGATCAACTGATCTAGGTTTACCCGGTGCTGGCAATAGTAATGTGCCGAATACATCATCATCTAGAGCAGTACCGTCTAAAGCTGGATTTCCTTTTAGACCGTATAGTCCATCAGCACCATTACTAAAGTCAAAACCTCCAAGCGATGCGGTCTGGATTCTCAATGGTGAAAATGAAGGTACCGCACCTCCAAATAAATCATCATCCATATAAAGCGCAAGCTCAGGGTTGAAAAAATATTCATCAAGTGTGGTTTCTCCGATTTCATCGTAAGGTGTTATTCTATTCCAAAAATCTTTTTGACCTACAGGAATTACCGCTTCGTTAGTCAAAGGCATTCCTAATCTAGATACTTGTACCCAGTCACCGTCATAGTCAGGATTTGCTGTACTACTCAATGTTGTGATAGCAGGTCTACTGGCAGATGCCCATACACCGATGACATAGTTAGGGTCGAGGATATTTTCAGGAGTACTTGGTGCTCCATTTTTTAGTAGAGTTGAAATAGGTACCTGTATTGCTATTGTACTTACATTCATACAAGCTAGACCGTCTATATTATCACCTACTTGACGAGGGGCATTACCTAGATCAAAAATACCACCTAGGTCTACGAAAAATGGATCATCACTTGGCCCCGCAAATACCACTTCTCCACTTGAAGTAGTCGTAATACCTGAAGTGAATAATGTATTGTAATCACTAT
>JAHDGW010000014.1 GCA_020631635.1 Saprospiraceae bacterium | reverse complement strand
AAGCTTTGAGTCACTTCGGTACTATTGCTACAAGCATCTGTTGCTACCCATCTGTAAGTAACAGTATAACCGCCGCATACATCCACAGTGAATGGGTCAGTGCTAGTCACAATAGTTACGCTGCCACAATCATCGCTTGCAGTAAGCACTTCTTGTGTAGGGAATGGATCATCACAATTAATATCTGCAATAGGCATAGGAGTACTATCAAATGTTGGGTCTGCAGTATCAGGCAATACATTAAAGCTTTGCGTTGTCTCTGTATTATTACCACATGCGTCAGTTGCTGTCCATCTGTATGTAACTGTATATCCATTGCAAATATCCGTAACAAATGGATCTACGGTTTCGACTACAGTCGCTCCATTACAATTATCTGTTGCAGTAATATCTTCTTGGTCTGGGAAACTTGCACTACATGGTATGTCTGCAAGTGGTGCAGGAGTACTATCAAAAGTAGGTGCATCTGTATCTGGCAACACATCAAAGCTTTCCGTTATTGTCTCAGAGTTTCCACATGCATCTGTGGCAACCCATCTATGTGTCACCGTATATCCTGCACATAAATCCGCAGTAAATGGATCAATGCTAGCCACTACAGTAAGAGTACTACAATCATCGGTTGCAGTGAGAACTTCCTGAGTAGGTAGCGGATCATCACAGTTAATATTAGGCAGTGCTGTAGGCATACTATCAAAAGTGGGTGCATCTGTATCAGGTAAGACTTCAAAACTTTCTGTAACTGTATCTGAATTTCCACATGCGTCGGTAGCTACCCATCTATGTGTCACGGTATATCCTGCGCATATGTCTACTACAAATGGATCAATAGAAGCTACTACCATTGCTGATCCGCAAGCATCTGTTGCCGATAGCGTTTCTTGAGTAGGTAATACTGTATCACAACTGATATCTGGTAGTGCTGTTGGTTGACTATCAAATACTGGCGGAGTAGTATCTGCCAGCACCATAAATGTGGTGCTCAATGTTGAAGAGTTTCCGCATACATCTGTAGCCGTCCATACGTAAGTTACTGGATATCCATTACACTGATCTACTATAAAAGGTACTATCGATGTAGTCACATCAGGCGAGGGATCACAATTATCACTTGCAGTGACAACTGGGAATAATGGTAACTCATCATCACAATTGATATCAGAAATCATAGGAGCTTCCATGTCAAAAGTAGGATCTTCTGTATCTGGAAGTATATTGAAAGATGTTGAGGCCGTGGAGGTATTTCCACAGTTATCGGTAGCAGTCCATATGTATGTTACCGCAAAGCCGCTACAAAAGTCAGTACTAGATTGATCTATGGTAACCATTACGGGTACATCATCTGTTTGACATAGATCTCTTGCTGAAAGTGTTTCAGGTGTAGGAAATGGATCATCGCAGTTTATGTCTGGAAGAGCCATAGGTTGATTATCAAATACAGGACCTTCTGTGTCTGGTAATACATTAAATACTTCTGTTACCTCCGATTGATTTCCACAGTTATCTCTAGTTCTCCACCTATATGTTACTTCGTATCCTGCACATTGATCAACGGTAAACGGTAAAATATCAAAAACCACTAGTGGATCATTATCTTGACATGCATCCGTTGATGTTAATACTTCTGGAGTTGGAAAATCATCCTGACAACTGATATCAGCAATAGGTGCAGGATCTGTATCGAACACCGGAGGAGTAGTATCAGGTAGTACATTAACTATCTGAGAAGTAGTAGCTGTATTACCACAATTATCCGTGGCTGTCCATTGATAAGTCACTGTGTAACCATTACATTGATCAACAGTAAAAGGTAATACCATAAATACAACATCTGCTACCTCTGTCTGACAAGCATCACTTGCTGTGATAAGCTGACCATCAGGTAAATCTTCATCACAATCAATGTCCATAATTGGATCAGGTGTATTATCAAAAGTAGGTGGTGTAGTGTCCGGTAATACATTGAAACTAGCCGTTGTTTCAGCGGTGTTTCCACACATGTCCGTGGCTGTCCAACGATAAACCACTTCGTATCCTACACATTGATCAACTATAAATGGGTCAATACTTGCAACTACAGTAGCGTCACTACAATTATCTGAGGCTGTAAGAGTTTCTTGAAGAGGGAAAGAATCTGAACATTCTATATCATCTAATGGTACTGGAGCACTATCAAATGTAGGAGCAACTCCATCAGATAACCAGTAATTAGCTTGGCAGCTTGCAGAGTTGCCAAAATCATCTGTTACAATAAAGTTGATTACCAAAACAGTACTGCCATCACATGAAAAAGGAGGAAGTGTTGTACCATCCCAATCATTAGAAATATCAAGGTTAGGATCACAAGCATCAAAGGTAGCTGGGTTATTCAATATTCGATCCATATTGGCGTCAATATTAGCTTGTATATCAGCTAACGTAGCCTCGCAACTTAAATTAGAATTGAATATTGGAGTATTAATTCCGCAGAAAATCTCTGGATCATCTACATCAGCAACTGTAACATTAAAACTACATGTAGTTCCATTACCACATCTATCTCTTACAGTATATGTTACTGTTGTCGTACCCACTGGATATGTACCTGAAGCATTATCTGTTCCATTAAAGTCGTTAGTCACCGTGGATACATCACAATTGTCATCCGTAACGGGTACAGCTATTGTTACCATGGCTTCACATGTACCGGATACAGCATTAACGGTTATATCTAAAGGACATGTAATCGTTGGATTTATAGTATCGTCAACTATAATAGTTTGACTACACGTTGCTGTATTGCCAGCATTATCAACTACTTGATAAACTCTTGTTACCGTTTCTGGACATGTCATACCATCTGAAGTTTCTGATAAAACACTTAAAGTCAAATCAGTATCGCAATTATCATTCGCTGCTCCTCCATCTGCTATAAATGCATTAAGATCAGCATAAGGAGCTTGTTCTGAAATATTACACTGCGCTGTTAGCATCGGAGGACAAGTTATCGTAGGGTTCTCATTATCTTCTACAGTTACATTAACTTGGCAAGTATTAGTATTACCACATAAATCTGTCACTGTCCATACGATCATAGTGGTCCCGAGACTATACGTTCCACTGGCATCTGCTGTACCAGTAATATTATTAGTAAGACTCATAACGCCGCAATTATCATCAGTTGTTGGTATAGACAATGTGACCATGGCAGAACAAACTCCCGAGTCCGTATTTACTGTAAAGTCACCTGCACATATCAATGATGGTATAATCGTATCATCAACCACTACATCTTGAGCACAAGTCGCTGTATTACCGTTGATATCTGTTATTTGATATACTCTAGTAATAGTCTCAGGACAACTTGCATTGTCTGAAGTAGAGCTTAGCAATGTAAAACTAGTATTATCAATACCACAATTGTCGCTTACACTACCGCCCGCAGCTGTAAATTCTGCTAAGTTAGAGTAAGCAACCTGCTCATTAGGCCCACACTGTGCTGTTAAGGACGATGGGCACGTTATCATAGGTGCTTCTACATCGTTAACAGTGATAGAAATCATACATGTAGTCATATTCATACATGCATCTGTTGCTGTCCATGTTACCATAGTAGTTCCTACTGGATACATCCCACTGGCATCCGCTGCACCATTAAAATCATTAGTGAAGCTTGTAATTGTGCAGTTATCAGTAGGTGTAGGTACTGCTATAGTTACCATAGCAGAACAAACTCCGGCGCCGGTATTTACAGTGATATCTCCTCCACAAGTAAGGGTTGGGTTTATTTCATCATCGATTGTAATCATCTGAGAACAAGTCCCTGTATTTCCACTTAAGTCCGTTATTTGATAAGTTCTTGTGACTTTTTCTGGACAAGTACCATTATCACTTACTGTTGAGAGTAACGTAAAGGTTGAAGTAGCAAAACCACAATTATCAGTTGCTGAACCTCCAGCTGCAGTAAAATCTGCAAAGGTCACATATGATGGTTCATCAGCAATATCACAATCTGTAGTAAGATCGGCAGGACATGTTAGTACTGGGTTTTCAATATCTTGTACGGTTACCATAAAGCTACATGTAGAAGTGTTATTACATCCATCCGTTACTGTATATTCGACAGTAGTTGTGCCTACTCCATAGGTTCCACTAGCATTATCCGTCCCATTGAAATCATTAAATACTGATACTACAGAGCAATTATCATTTGTAGTTGGTACTGCAAGGGTAATAGCAGCGCTACATACTCCAGAATCAGCATTGACCGTAATATCTCCTGGACAGGTGATCGTTGGATTGACATCATCGTTGACTACAACCATTTGAATACATGTCGTTGTATTTCCAAAAATATCAGCAATTTGATAAGTTCTAGTAAAGGTTTGAGGGCAAGACATACCATCTGATACTTCTCCTAAATAAGCAAAAGAACTGGCATCGACTCCACAATTATCTAGAACTAGTCCTCCAGCTGCTGTAAACTCTGCAAAGGTTGCATAAGGTGTTTGTTCTGATGTAGAACATTGAGCTGCTAGGTCATTGGGACAACCTACAATTGGGGGCATATTATCTTCAACAGTAACTGAAGCCATACAAGTAGCCGTATTTCCACAGCCATCGGTTGCCGTCCATATTACTTGTGTTATTCCTTGTAAGAATACCCCACTAGCATCAGCTGTAGCTGTTATATTATTGGTTATTGTAACAGAGTTACAATTATCTGTTGCAGTTGGTACGGCAAGTGTTACCGTTGCTTGACATAAGTTGGTGTCAGCGTTGACCGTAATATCTCCAGGGCAGTTCATCAGAACTGGATCCACTTCATCATTGATAGTAATAGTCTGACTACATGTTGAACTTAGTCCTGCTACATCTGTAATCTGATATACTCTCGTCACTACCTCCGGACATGTCGCTCCATCACTTGTCTCACTTAACATCATAAAGCTTGCCGCATTGATACCACAATTATCACTCACGTTTCCTCCTGCTAATGTAAAGGCTGCTAAGTCAGTATACACTGGTTGTTCTGATATACCACATACCGCAGTTAAATTAGCTGGACATGTGATTATGGGTGATTCTGTGTCATTTACCGTCACCGTAAAACTACACGTCGTCATATTATTACAGGCATCTGTTACTGTATACTCTACTGTAGTCGTTCCTACTGGATATATACCGCTTGCATCATTCGTACTATTAAAATCATTGACTACACTGCTTACTCCACAGTTATCGCCTGTTGTTGGTATGGCTATTGTTACTGCCGAATTACATACTCCTGCGTCTGCACTTACCGTGATATTTGTTGGACATACAATGGTAGGAACAACTTCATCATCAATTGTGATCATCTGACTACAACTTGCTGTATTACCCGAATTATCTGATATCTGATATACTCTCGTTACCACCTCTGGACACATAGCCCCATTACTAGTCTCACTTAACATCATAAAACTTGTAGCATCTATACCACAGTTATCACTTGTACTCCCGCCTGCCGCCGTAAATGCAGATAAATCAGAATACGCTGGCTGCTCTGATATTCCACATACCGCAGTAAGATCAGCTGGACATGTTATCATTGGATCAATGTTATCTAACACCGTCACCATGATCTCACAGGTGGTTGAGTTATCACATCCATCCGTAGCGGTCCATGTAACTGTTGTATTTCCTAATGGATACATCCCTGATGCATCTGCCTGATTATTAAAATCATTAACAAGGCTTGTAACTCCACAATTATCCATCGGACTAGGTACCGCTATTGAAACCATAGAGGTGCATTCACCTGCATCTACATTTACGGTGATATTTGCTCCGCATGTAAAGGTTGGAGCATCTTCATCATCAATCGTGATCGTCTGGCTGCATGTCGCTGTATTTCCTGAGTTATCTGATATCTGATATACTCTTGTCACTACCTCTGGACACATCGCTCCATTACTCGTCTCACTTAACATTATAAAACTTGTAGCATCTATGCCACAATTATCATCAACCACGCCTCCAACTGCCATAAAAGCTGCTAAGTCAGCATACATCGGTTGCTCTGATATTCCACATACCGCTATGAGATTTGATGGACAACTAATTGTTGGATCTATATTATCTTCTACCGTAAGATTGATACTACAGGTACTCGTATTATTACATGCATCCGTTGCTGTCCAGGTGATCATCGTTGTACCGATAGGATACATATCTGTTGCATCCGCCTGACCATTGTAGTCATTTACAAGTGTAATAGATCCGCAATTATCTGTAGGGTTGGGTACCGCTATGGTCACCATAGCATTACATACTCCTGCATCTACATTTACAGTGAAATCTGCTCCACAGTTTAGTATAGGGCTTGTATTATCTTCTATCGAAATCGTTTGTATTTGTTGTACTGTATTTCCACAATCATCAGATAAACTCCATGTACGAGTTATAGTACTTTCATTAGCACATGTTCCTACTACTGTAGCATCTAAAAATGTAGCTTCATTGACTGTACAATTATCAGATTCATTAGTTACATCTCCAGTTATACTTAAGTCATTGGGGTCTTGTTCACAACTGATCGTAAGGCTTGCTGGTACGGTAAAACTTGGGTTGATATTATCATCCACCATCACTACTTGGCTACAAGTATTCGTATTTCCAGAAACATCTGCTATTTGGTAGGTCCTTGTTATCATTTCAGGACATGTATTTCCATCTGAAACCTGGCCCACAAAAGTGAACGAAGCCATATTTAATCCACAATTATCAGATGCAGAACCACCTGCTGCTTGGAATGCAGCGAAATCAGCATAAACAGATTGCTCAGCATCCGTACATACCGTTGTTAATGTAGCAGGACAATTAATCGTTGGTAATTCTGTGTCATTAATCGTAACAGACATGGAGCAAGTACTAGTATTTCCACAAAGGTCTGTTACTGTAAAAATTACAGCTGTCGTTCCTTCAGGATAAATACCTGAAGCATCAGCAGTATTGTTAAAATCATTAGTTACTGATTGTACACCACAATTATCCGATGTGGTTGGTGTTGGTATTGTGACGTTAGCGCTACAATTACCTGAATCGTTATTTTGTATAATATTAGAAGGGCAAGAAATCATTGGTAGAATGTTATCTTCAACTACAATCGTCTGCTGACAAGAAATATTATTTCCTCCAAAATCTGATATAGAATATGTTCTTGTTACAGTCTCTGGGCATGAAGCATTATCTGATACTTCTGAAACCATAAATGTTGCTGGATTTGCATCACACATATCGCTAAACGTACCTCCTGCCGTTAGGAAAGCATTGAAATCTGCATATGTCGGTTGCTCCGTGATATTACAAACAGCCGTAAGCGCTGCAGGGCAAGTAAGTACTGGAGTCACATTGTCGATTATGCTAATATTCACTATACATTCATCAGTATTTCCACAATTATCCGTAACGGTCATCGTCACTGCAATAGGGCTAGATATCACATCATTACAGAAGAAAGTACTTCTCGATAATGAGAATTCTAGATCAGTGTCACAGTTATCAGAACTACCATTATCAACTTGACTTGCTAACAATGTTGCGGATCCCGTAGCATCTAAGGTTAGGGATACATTTTGACATACGGCTACTGGATCTACATTATCCGTAACTGTAATAGTTTGTACTTGAACGTTATCATTACCGCAATCATCTACTAAAGTCCAGGTACGTGTAATAGTGCTTTCATCAGCACAAGTGCCTGCAACGGAAGCATCACTAAATGTTGCCTGTAGACCTACTGAACAGTTGTCTGCCTCATCAGTAACATCTCCCGTTATGGTCAAATCGGTAGGGTCTTGCTCACAACTTATCGTAAGACTATTTGGTACTGTAAACGTAGGATTTGTGTTGTCTACTATAGTAATCGTCTGTACTTGTACATTATCGTTGCCACATGCATCCACTAAGGTCCAGGTACGGGTAATTGTGCTTTCATCAGCACAAGTGCCTGCAGTTGTAACATCACTAAATGTTGCTTGTAGACCCGCTGCACAGTTATCTGACTCATCCGTGACGTCCCCTGTCAGTGTCAAATCTGTAGGATCTTGCTCACAACTTATTGATACATTTCCTGGAACTGTGAATGTTGGGTCTATATCATCTGTTATAGTAATCGTCTGTACTTGTATATTATCGTTGCCACATCCATCCACTAAGGTCCAGGTACGGGTAATTGTATTTTCATTAGCACAAGTACCTGCGGCACTTACATCATTAAATGTAGCCTGTAGGCCCATCGAGCAATTATCAGATTCATCCGTGACATCTCCTGTGATCGCTAAATCTGTAGGATCTTGCTCACAACTTATTGATACATTTCCTGGAACTGTGAATGTTGGGTCTACGGTATCGTTGATTATGATAGAAACTGTACAACTTGCTGAATTCATACAACCATCTGTAACTGTAAAAGTGACTGCCGTTCCTGTAGAAGCATCACATGAAGTTGCAGGGATAGTACCAGCATAATTATTACTTATCGTTAGAGTCCCGCCACATTGATCTACTGTACCAGGACTATTTAAGATCGCATTTTCTGTATTTGTAAGCCATGTATTAATCTCGGTGGTATAATCGCCATCACATTCTAATACAAGGTTTGAGACTACACTACAATCCACTATGGGTGCGGTATTATCGTCAAGTATCAATTGAGCCATACATGATCCCACATTCCCACAGTCGTCAGTTGCTGTAAAAGTAACTGTTATACCTGCTGTTGCCATACACGACATAGCTGGTAAAGTTCCTGCTATATAGTTATTGGATACCGTTATATTACTACAATTATCCGAAGCTTCTGTTTGTACGGCTGACTCATTAGCCGCCAACCAATTGTTAATTTCGGTGGTATAGTCTCCATCGCATTCTAATACTAGATTACTAAGTCCTGTACAATCCACTGTAGGTGCTGTATTATCTTGAATGTTTATGGTTTGATCCTGAGTACTTGTATTTCCACAATCATCGATAAGAGACCATGTTCTTGTTATAGTACGATCCCCATTACATGCTCCATTAGCACTTACATCGTTAAATGTAGCTTGCCCTATAGGTGCAGTACAGTTATCTGCCTCATCTGTTACATCTCCAGTAAAACTTAAATCATTAACATTTTGATCACAGCTAATCGTGATATCAGCTGGAACTGTAAAAGTAGGATCTTCATCATCTTGTAACATTATCATCTGAAGGCATAGACCTGAATTACCATAAATATCCATTATCTCATAAAAGCGATTAACCTCCGTTTCACAAGAAGATATTACATTAATATTTTCAGAAAATAAACTAAATGTACTTGGATCAAGCTCACAGTTATCAAGAGCCTGTCCTCCTGCAGCTGTAAATTCAGCAAACGAGGAATATGGTGGCGGAACTGTGGAGGTACTACAATTAAAATCTAAATCCAACGGACATGAGATTGTAGGACCTGTATTATCATCTACCTCTATATCTTGCATGCATGTCACTGTACCGTCGCAGTCAGTGATTGTCCAAGTTATAGTATACATACCAGGGTCATAAACACCACTGGGATCAGTAGGCGTTGTACCTACCGGTGTTGAAGGGCCAACTAACGTATAAGATAATGCAGTTATTGCACAATCCGAAGTTGGAGGATTTACCGATACATTTGCCGTACATCCATTAAGAGGAACAGCAAAATTCTGATCATCTGGACAAGTAACTAATTGTGGCGAAGTATTGCTATAATCTCTAAAACCAAGAGAGCCATTACCCTCATGGGTAATAGCATCTTTCAGTTTAAATATCGGTGAGCTATTGGGATAGCCTCTCAAATCATTGAAGTAGTTTCCATCTTCGGATTTGTTGTTATGATAAATTATCCCTTCGTTACCAAAGGAACTTTTCGATCCGTAGTCTGTAGCGTAGCTGTGAATAGGTCCACTGCTAGCGAGAAATACAATGCTTAACACTGCACTCGTAAGTGTTCTTGTCAACATGTGACTGAGTTTTGATTGAGTATACTTACTGTAGTGGGGTACTGACCTAAATCAGTATTGAGAATTTTGTGTAAGCCTTGTAGAAAACAAAGATATATAAACTAAAACATATTAAGAAAAAATGTAATATGTTATTTTGTTAAAAGATTTTCTAAATCCTCTAGCGTATTGATTTCATTGGGGTTTTTATCTTTTCGCCATCTTAAAATTCTTGGAAATCGTAGTGCAATTCCTGATTTATGTCTTGTAGATCTTGCAATTCCCTCAAACGCAAGTTCAAAAACGAGCTCTGGATGGACGCTGCATACTGGTCCAAATCGCTCTCGTGTATTTTTCTTTACCCAAGATGTTATTTCTTTAAATTCTTTATCCGTAAGGCCAGAATATGCCTTAGCAAAAGGGACCAAACCACCCTCTTCATTACGTACAGCAAATGTAAAGTCAGTGAATAAGTTGGCTCGCCTACCATGCCCTCGCTGAGCGTATATCATCACAGCATCTACATTCATTGGGTCCACCTTCCACTTCCACCAATCCCCTTTTTTCCGACCTATTTTATACTCGCTTGATTTTCTCTTGAGCATTATACCCTCACAGTCTAGGGCTCTTGATTTAGATCTCAACTCCTTCAATACATCCCAATCAGCAAACTCTATGGTTGGTGAAATACGTATAGGAGCTTCTTGGGGGAGATTTTTACAAATACCGTTTAAAATATCTCTACGCTCCTGAGTACTTTTAGATCTTAGATCCTTTCCTTGGTATTCTAAAATATCATAAGCCATCAAAATGACAGGGCAATCTTGCAAGAGTTTCTTACCGACCTTCTTCCTTCCAATTCGCTTTTGGAGCATATTGAAGGATAATGGTTTTCCATCTATATAAGCTAATATCTCACCATCAATGACTATATTATCGGGAAGATAGTCCTTGAGTTTCTCGTACTCAGGGTATTTATCTGTGACTAACTCCTCTCCCCTAGACCAAACGAATAGCTCTCCATCTCTTAATATCAACTGGCCTCTTATACCATCCCACTTATACTCTGCTTGCCATTCATCAGTAGCTCCTAAATCCTCAGGCTCAGCTTCGAGGGCATATGCCAAATAAAAAGGATATGGTTTTGAGATTTCATCCAAACCAGACTCCGAGAGAATCAAATCCTCAAAGCTGATGGTCGAAGGATCCCAATTACCCATGAGGCGATGACTAATTACATTTTCTTCCTGTCCTGTACTTTTACTGAGAGCCTTGACGATAAGTTTAGAGGATACTCCTATCCTAAACCCTCCTGTCAATAATTTATTGAAAAGAAATCGCTCCGTTTGATTCATAGAGTTCCATGCCTTTAGAACGTACTCTTTTTTGACATGCTCCTCCTTGTCTTTTAGATCAATCAACTCCTCGATATAAGTAGTCAGGCTTTTGTCCATTGCTTGCTGACTATCATCAATAATTAAACTGATGGCCTCGGCCAGGTCCCCTACAATGTGATAGGATTCTTCAAAAAGCCATAGAGGAATACCGGCATATTCGGCGGCCCACTCACGTAATAAAGACGTTTTTACATTCCGCTTAGGACGACGGTGGGTAAATAAGGCAATAGTCCAAACCTTATCAGTATCTGATGCTGTATCAAAGTACTTAGCCAAACTTTTGACTTTGACCGTAGTCTTGGTTGTACGATCTAATTGTTGAAAAAGGTTTGCGAATAACTTCATTCTACCACCTCCCCTTCGTATTCTGTTTCTACTGGTGAAGCTATATACCCTTGCTCATTGAGCCACTTCGAAAAGACATTGGTATAACCATGCGTTGGGTATATGTACTCTGCCTCTGTAGCCTTTATCGCTTCATTAAGACCTAACCAATCTGCATGGTCTGAAAAAACAAATCCACGATCAGCGGCTCTTCTTCTACGTGCTCCTCTCATCATCATCCAACCTGATGCAATGCCTATGGAAGCATTTTTGAATTTATTGAGCCATGGGCTATTAATGCCTGACCCTGGAGCAATGATCAATGCTTTATTGAACAATGACTTATCAGTATCAGGGGTCACTCTGATCGTTTCCTTGATATCAATGCCCGATGCTCTTAGCACTTCATTGGTATTTTCGACTGCTCCGTGAGTAAGTATAGGCCCGATATCGTGATTGACACTATTGATCACTCGTTGCGCTTTACCCAAGGCATAAGATGACAATACGCTTGGTCTGCCTAGTCTGACGTTTTCGGTCCACCACTCATTGATCTCACTGATGACGACTTCTTGTGGTTTCCATTTGAATACTGGTAAGCCAAAAGTACATTCTGTGATAAAATGCTGACACTTGACGGGTTCGAATGCTACGGCAAGTCCATCATCTTCTGTTTTATAATCACCAGTGACCACCCATATCTCACCTCTGTACTCGACCCTGACCTGCGCAGATCCAATGATATGACCTGCGGGGTGTAGTGATATTTTTACACCATCGATATCGAGGACTTGATCATATGGCACTCCTTGTACTTTGATATCTTCTCCTAATCGGTATTTTAAAATATTGACCGAATCATCATGACATAGATAAGCTCCATGTCCTCTACGAGCATGATCACTATGTCCATGGGTAATAATAGCTTTGCCTACAGGCCTCCACGGATCAATGTACGTATCTATAGGAGCGATATATAATCCTCTTTCCTTAAATTGTATAAGCTTTCTTTGCATCTTCGTTATAGTATCATACGTCGATCAATAGACATTGTGAAAAGAGAGTTTTTATTAAATATCATCGTACTCATTGGCATCAATCTCCTGATCAAACCGATCTATATTTTCTCTATTGAAGCTCAGGTACAGAATGCTATTTCACCATCTGAATGGAGCGTTTTTATTACATTGCTTTCTCTGTGCTATATATTTCAAATAGTAAACGACGTAGGGATACATTCGTTCAACTTACAATTTATTCCTAAAAATCGAGGACTAATCAGTCTTTACACTTCGCAAATCTTAGCTGTAAAATCCATACTACTCGTTTTCTACTTTATTTGTATATGTTTAGTGTTCTGGATTCTGCAATATGATACTAAATATTGGCTCATGTTGCTGATGATAGGATTCAATCAAGTACTCAACTCATTGTTGATGTATCTGAGAAGTAATATTTCGGGCTTAAGCTTATATCGCTGGGATAGCTTTTTATCCATACTTGATAAATCAATATTGATCATCATCATTGGATGGATGTTATACGGTCCCTCATCTACGGCTATTAGTTTGTATCATTTTATTACCGCTCAAGGTATTTCTTTTTTTATACCAATATGTATAGCCATAGGCTTATTGATCAGGTCACAAGTCAAGATAAACCTACGCTATTCCTGGACATTCTTAAAAGAATTGATCGCAAAGACTTACCCCTATGCAATCATCTTTTTATTGATGACAGCATATAGTAAGGTAGATGTACTCATGATAGACCATATGCATCATCAATCAGAATTAGAAATAGATGCTTATAGCGCTAGTCTACGATTATTTGACGCCTCTAATATGTTTGCTTATCTATTCGTAGCGCTTCTGCTACCTATGGTCGCTAGGCTTATTGCGGAAGAAAAAGATCTAAATCCATTTATTGATTTTGGATTAAAGATCATGAGTTGTTTTGCCATCTGTATAGCCATAATATTAGGACTTTATGGTAAAGACCTTTTACCCTATATCTATGATCGTAATACCGACTATATCTCTGAGATCCTGTTATTTCATATGATTGGGTTTATTGGAGTTGCTATCGCATATATCTATGGTAGCAGTATTGTAGCTGATGGCAATGTCATGCTACTCAATGTGGTATTTGCATTATGCTTATTGCTAAATATAGCTATCAACTATTTTATAATACCATCACATGGGGCAATGGGTGCCGCTTTAGCAAGTGCTATAACACAACTACTCTCTATGGCGGGCCAAGTTATCGTGGCTCATGTACTCTTACCCATACGTACAGATCGTTTGATCTGGCTCAAAATAATCGTGTTTGGAGTCTCCGTATGCTTGGTATTTTTCGTGTTAAACGGCTTTAGTGGCCTTTCATGGTGGATATCTTCTATTATTGGAATAATTATGGCAGGTATTCTTGCGTTATGGATGGATATGATCCAACGACAAGAGTTACTTTCGTTGTTTCGTAAAAAAATCGATCCACGATAAGAATGTATAGCAGGGCATGAAGCAAAACGACAACTTACTCGATATTATCAAGGTGCTTTGGAGCAATCGACGATATATCATTATTACCACGATAGTAGCCATCATCATTGCCGTCATAGGCTCTTTGTTGATGGATAATTACTATAAAGCCAGTACCTCCTTTTATGCAGCAAGTCCCGATTTGGCGATGCCTGCCACAGTAGGTTCCGTAGAAAATAAGCAGGAATATTACGGTACTGATACTGATCTGGATAGACTCTTCAGTTTGGCTAACTCCTCCCTGATCTCTGATTATCTTATTTCAAAATATAAGCTATATGATCACTATGATATAGATAGTACTCAACAAAAAGCGAAATCAAAAATTCTCAAAAAGTTTAGAAGCTTGTTCAATACTCAAAAGACAAAGTATGACGCCTTAGAAATGTCGATAGAGGATAAGAATCGCGAACTAGCCTCCATGATGGTCAATGACGCCAGAAATAAACTGAATACTTTGGCACAATCAATTGTAAAAGAAACACAAGCTCAACTCATCAATAAATACAAATCTAATATTGATGAAAAGCAAGTTATCATGAATCTACTTAGCGATAGTCTACAAGTGACTAGAACGAAATATGGTGTCTACAATACATCTTCACAAAGCGAAGTTTTGACTACTCAACTAGTGAAGTCTAGCTCTATGGTCAATGATTATAAAGCGAGATTATCTGTTTTGAAAAATGACCCCATCTATAAAGATTCGTTATCGATGATCAGAGCTCGTATATCTGGTGCAGAAAAGCAACTGGCGGCTACACAAAAACAGATGGATCTATTCAATAGTGGTCTGGCTAAAATCGTTAATCTCGAATTAGAACAGCGAGAATTTGCGGAGCAGCTGAGTTTGGATAAAGAACGATATAAGCAACTGAAAGGGGCTTATCAATCGTCTTTCTCTGCTCTACATGTTGTAGAAAAAGCTAGTATTCCCGTAGAAAAATCCCGACCCAAGAGATCTCTTTATGTAATAGGAGCAGCTATGCTTGCCTTTATTATATCTTCTCTGATGATATTATTATTACATAGCTTCAGAGGCATAAAGGAAGCCTTACAAAATGCTTAAGCTCGACCTACATTTAGATTGGACAGATAAACTAATCTTATGGGTAGCGCCGATCTTTAGTTTTATCTGTATCATGCTTTCCATTTGGACAGAGCAATTAGCCCTGCTAGTAGTGCCTTTTGCGCTAATTATAGCTCTTGTTAGCATATATAAATTTGAATGGATATATGGGCTCTTCTTTTTGATAATTCCGTTTTCTGTAGAATTATATCTGCCAAGTGGATTAGGTACAGATCTCCCCTCGGAGCCTGTAATGCTTCTGCTTACGTGTATTGGTATCTTATTATTTGCCAAAAATTGGAATAACATTCCTGCTGATTATATACGATCGCCGATAACCACACTTCTGATTATACATATCGTTTGGATACTTTTTACCGCAATTCTTTCGCAAAACCCGACGGTATCTATCAAGTTTTTTTTGGCAAAGTTGTGGTACGTTATCCCATTCTTTGGACTTACGCTTTACCTTAATAAAGGCGCATCGTGGTTTTATACAATTATCAAATTACTTGTCGGATCTCTCATACTTGTGATCACGTATGTCATGGTAAGACATGCTGGTGATGGCTTTAGCTTTGATGGAATCAATCGTGCCGGATCGCCATTTTTCAGGAATCACGTGACTTATGCTGCCATATTAGTGATAATATTGCCATATCTATGGGCTTGGATGAGATCTAAGGTTTCTAAAACACAATTTTATCTACTTACAGGGGTAATGCTTTACATATTATTGGCCATATATCTCACATATACAAGAGCTGCACATTTATGCGTATTCATATCTATAGGAGTATTTTTTATAGTCAGGTATCGACTCATAAAGCCAGCAATCTATCTTAGTCTTTTGATTGCCATACTTGGAGTGATAGGTCTAAATCATAATAATAATTATCTCAACTTTGCTCCGCAATACGAAAAAACGATAAGCCATCATAGTTACGATAATTTACTAGAAGCGACCTACAAGCTACAAGATCTATCGACAATGGAACGCGTATATCGCTGGGTCGCTGGTGCAGAAATGATCAGTCGTAGACCAATACTTGGTTATGGTCCTGGTAATTTTTATTTTTTCTATAAGTCATTTACTGTTGCTAGCTTCAGGACATATGTAAGTCACAATCCAGATAAATCAGGAATACACAATTACTATCTCATGCTATGGGTAGAGCAAGGAATCATCGGATTTTTGATTTTTTTGATCCTTTGTATCGCATCTTTATTTTATGGAGAGAAGCTATATCATAAACTCAACAATACAGATGATAGACGTATTGTGATGGCCTCTATTATGTCACTATGTGTGATCTATGCCCTACTACTAATCAATGATCTCATAGAAGCTGATAAAGTAGGCCCATTCTTTTTCTTTAATCTTGCGATACTAGTATGGTATGGTGTAAAATCAAAGTATATTACTCAGGAGAATACCTGTGATGTATGAAGTACGTAGCGATGGTATCTCCTACTTGCAATTCATTTTGAAAAGAGCTTGCTGTCTGAAATACACCGCCAATATCACAGAAGTCAATATTTAGCGTAGATAGGCTATTACTTGCAAATAATGCCCATTCTGAACATACAATGATATCATCTTCATTAAGACTTTTAATACCTGAATTTTCTAAAAATGGAAGATCGAAATTATCATCATCTAGTGTATATTCTGTATGGATGCTTTGTACTCCTGCTGGTGTAAGGATATCAATACTCAACTGAGTATCAGATAAAAGTTCAATAGCTGAATATAAATTTGTATTCATATCGACAAATGATGTTAAATTGACTCTCAAAGAATCATCAAACTTTTTGTATTGACCAGATGATTCAATGCTTAGAAGTGTAGTTAACCCTTTTTCATAGGTTTGAAAATCAATAATTTCATCAACCGTTTTTACATACTTCTGAGGATATTCTATATCCTCTCCACAAGAACATAGTAAAGTCATACAAACCGAGATCGCTAAAAGGTATTTCATCATTTACAATTTGATTATAAAGATATAGAAAGGATCCCTCTCTCACTCAACGAATAAGACTTACACTTCCCTCAAAGTATTCTTCGTCGATGATTACCTGATACAAGTAAACACCACTGCCCAATGCCGTATTTTTGAAGGTTCCGTCCCATGAGCCATTTTGGTCATTTGTAAATAACCCATCTTTATGAAATAGCATATTGCCCCATCGATCATACACTTTTATACTATAGAGTCTTGACTCTTCTGATTGTACAAAAAATGTTCTGTTTTGGCCCTGCTCGGAGTCAGGATAAAAGGTATTGGGGATATATATGGAATCTTCACTCAGAGGTCTATCTATCACCTCAACAATAATTGGAAATCTTGTAATACAACCCTTTTTATCCACTATCAAAACTTCAATGTTGGTGTCCTCTTCGATAAAAATATCATTCGTTAGACAGTTTTCACAATTGATCTCTTTTTGCGGACTTTGCCATTGTATCTCTCCTACTTCTTCACTCACCTCTATGGTGATCGATAACAGTGTATCCCGATAAACCTGATAGTAGCTTTGTCCCGATAGTCCTATCGCATCGAATATAGATACCTCAAAAGATTTTGCTAGATCACAGCCTATGGATTGCGTAGCTGTTACTTGATATACGCCAGCTTGATTGACCTCCGTCATATTTCCAGCTTCACCATTGGACCATATATAGTCATAGCTATCTGGAAATACAGATAAAATCAAGGATTCATTTTCGCAAATAGTATCTAGTCCGTTGATTTCGAAATCTATTGGATTAGAATATTGAAGACGAAGTGAAGCAATCAGGCTATCGCAGTTGTTTTCGCTCAACAACATCGTATCAAGTACGGTATCTTCATCCCACCACTGATCCAAAAAGAATAAGGAGTCACCTTCACAGAGGAGCGTATCCATCGAAATTATTGAAGGCTCTGGATACACAAAAAAGGCAAGTCTATTAATAATACTATCGCAGTCAGTATTAAAATAAGGTATTGTATCATTATAAAACCCTGGTTCGTAGTACCATTCTCCATTGAACAATACGCTATCTCCAATGCAGACTCTATTAAACTCGATAGAAAGTCCTACATTTTGTCTAGTCTGAATTCTTATGAATGCCGAATCTGGTAATGATATACCGTCCTCAACAATGTAAATAAATGTTTTACCATTAAAAGTAGAAGAGTCGAAACTAAAGTCATCATTTGACCATCGACCACCTACCTGAGCATCTTCAGAAAGAAATTTTGTTGCTTTTATAATACCAGAATCATAGCAAACTAAAACCGAAGTATCCCTACCTGCATTATTGATCAATAGATTATCCGAATTGCCATATCCAATCAATGAATACAGTAATGAAAATAAGATAAATGCGATTTGCCTGATCATGAGATATTCTAGATAAGATACTTATGTCTGAAATTACTAACCTATTATAGGGAGATATGTTTGATATGAGTATAGATCTAATCAAAAGGGAAGGTATCAAAAAAGGCCTCCAATATTTGGAAGCCTTTAATCTGGTGGGCGATGAGAGACTCGAAACAAGTCTGTCAATCAATTAGTTATGGTTTTATATTCAATTTGTGGCTGCGTATGTGGCTGCAAACAGTCTGTTTTTTACGCTGTTTGATGGTATTGAGGTATTTCCTTAGATAGATTGCGCATGATCTGATTTATACCTTTTAGCAGCTTATTTTTAGTTGTATCTCGTGGTTCTTTTTCACCTTGTATATAGTGTCCTATTTGCCGTTCGTTTACTCCAGAGGCTTTCGATAATGCTGATCTCGTGATGATGCCATCAATGCGCTTAAGAATTGCTGAAACAGTGAAGTCATAAACCAGTTGGTAATCACCTGTGATAAAATGCTTAGGTAAATGTGATGGATCATCTTCTATGATAGACTGGATATGAAAGTCAAGTGCTTCTTTAGCATCTATCATGATCTTATCTAAACTCTTATTTGTAACAACTACGATACCGTCAACATCTTCTATGGATGCTGAATAATTATCGCCACTCCATCCTATAGATACTTTTACTTTTTCCATCCTGCTTGTTTAAATATGCTGTTTAACTGAAATTGATCTAAAGTTTCGTTAGGCTTCTTATTTACGGTCACTTTCCCTTTTTTGGTATCGTGTACATATTGCCTATGGCTTCCTTTTTGATTTTTAAGATACCATCCATCGTTTTTGAGCATCCTCAAAATCTCTTTGACCTTGTATCTTTTCATACAACAAAGGTAGTAAATTTACTACTATTAAGTGTTGTGTATTATTGATAACTATGTAGTCTTTATGAGGGCTATGAAAACAATAATAAAGAGGTAAGTATTTACTTGTCTGAGATGGTACTTCTTTAATTCTATGTTATATGAGTGTATTCCATTCAGTTGCTTTATGTTTCTCTCCTATATTTTCATAAATACATTCTTTGAAATTGAGCCTCCCTACCATATAGAGAAGTTCACATATATAACTAAGTGAACTTAAGCTTCATTAAAATTCAAACTGTGGATTCCTTATAAAATAGAGAAGGTTTACGGAGATCGAGTTATTTAAAGAACTTCTAACGGCTTCATAATCTTCATCACTATTGTGTAGGTAATAACATTCTCTTGTTTTTCTGCCTTCAATTTTTTCATGTTTTACTACTAAGCAATTGCTTAAAGCACCAAGATTTTCTTCGTTTAAACTGCGCAGTTGTATTAAGAAACTATAATCAACCTCAACCCATTCTAATATTACATATTCATCAAATATCACTGACGAGATATTAACCTTTACAAACTTTGCATTCCTTAATAAAGTTTCTTCAGTAAACTTACAATTGCTTAAATCACAATTATAAAATGTAACATGCGATAAATCAGTATAAGTTATCGAACTTCCTTTGAAATTGCAATTAGTGAAAGATGACTCATTCAATTTTGCTCCAGTTAGGAAAGACCTAGAAATCTCCCCACCATTCATTCTACAATATTTCATTTTTGTCCCAGAAAGGCGACTTTGACGAAGAATTAACCTTTGAAGTAGCGTGGAGTTATTTCTATCTTTTCCACCAATATCAATAGACGATAAATCCACTTCAAAATGACCTTCCTTATTTAATCTTTTTAGTATCCCTAAAATTCTAATTTTAGATTCTTCTGATGACCAATATCGAAAATCATCTATTTCCTCTAAGTGTCTTTCAATTCGATTCTTCTTTTCTCTTCGGTCATTGAGATAACCAAATAATATAATTATCACTAGTATGTCAAATAGAACCCCAAGCAACTCTACAAGAAAACCACTTATTACTTCCTCTATTGATGGTTGAGTAATGAGACAACACATTGAAATAAGAAGTATACAAATAACCAATGCTAGCAAACCCAAGTTTATACTTGAAAATTTAATTGTGATCGCTTTCTTCTTTGATCTAGTATCAAAAATTGATGTAATTACTTTAATAACAATTAACCCTAAAATAAACAAGAACAAAAAGCAAACAATAATAAATACTATCATTTATCTGAAATTGAAATTATCCTTGGACAATAATCTAATAGTAAATAGTTCTAAATTCTGTAGATATGTTATCTGTGAAGATTCAAAGTTAGATTAATTACTTTTGAAAAAAAGAAACATTCGATTTTTCCATATTGATCGTTATATGGACTCTTAGATTATTTATATGCTAAATACATGAAATCTATCAGAAAAGAATAAACCCTAGTCCGATTAAACGAAACTAGGGTTTTGTGGGCGATGAGAGACTCGAACTCCCGACCCCCTCGGTGTAAACGAGGTGCTCTGAACCAACTGAGCTAATCGCCCTCTTAAGCGGCTGCAAATATATATTCTTGTTTTATACTAAACAAGTACTTTCTCATATATCATTTTTCTTTATAAATCTTTCACATATATGACTTCCGCTCTTAATAGTCGTAGCTTTGTTTTTCGTAAGTAAATATCTGGTGAAAAAACACATCGAATCATATCGAAAAGCTTTAATTAATGCCCCGCTTTCATTGGTAGATATATACCGTAGATCGATAGATGGCCTCACTCCTAAAGTATGGATGCTTGCCCTCATTACTTTAGTCAACCGAAGTGGGTCCATGATATTTCCTTTCCTTAATGTATACCTCAAGGATGGACTTGATTTTAGCATGCATTCGATAGCAATCGTAGCTTTTTGTTACGGTGTAGGCTCTATGATCGGTGCTTTTTTGGGTGGTATTCTGGTCGATAAGTATGGTTCTTATAAGGTTGCTTCCTTTAGTCTGATTGGTTCTTTCGTTGTATTTCTAGTATTTCTAGTCAGTACTGACTTCTACTTTCTTTGTGTATGGAGTATAGTAGCTATTACGGTAGCAGATTTATTTCGTCCGGCTGTGATGGTCAATATCGGCGAACATAGCGATGATAAGACCCTTACACGAGGCATCTCTCTTATCCGTATGGCTATGAATCTTGGAGTTGCTGTAGGTCCTCTGGCCGCAGGCATACTGATCACATACTTTGGTTATCATTGGATCTTTATAGTAGATGCACTTACATGTCTTGGTGCAGGACTTATCTATGTGAAGTATTTTCATCAAGGAGCTATCACCCCGATAAAGTCTGAGAAAAAACCTAGTATCATCACCGCCATACTAGACTTACCCTTTCTGTTTTTTATGATTTTTAATCTGATCAACCTGATCGCATTTTTTCAAATTATAGAATCTATACCGCTTTATATAACAGATGAATTGGGGTATAGTCCTCTCGTCGTTAGCTTATTCTTATTTGCCAATGGTTTTATGATATTCTTATTGGAGTTACCTCTCATCCACTACATCGAGCAGAGGTATAGAGCTATTGATTGTGTCATCGTTGGCATAGTGCTTATTGCACTTGGCTACCTGTGTTTATTCCTTTTTGATAATTTCATCATAGCGATCAGCTTATATTCTATTTTCGTCGCAGTGGGAGAAATTATCAACTTTCCCTTTATCACCACGATAGCACATAAGCGATCTGATGAATCTAACAGAGGCAGTTATATGGGTACTACTGCCTTATTATTTTCGATAGCACTTCTTATCTCTCCTTTTTGTCTCAACTTTATAGAAGCTTTTAGCTATCACTGGGCATGGCTATTGATGTTTGGTGTATCTCTCTTAGGAGCACTAGGTATATGGATACTAAAAAGAGAATTAGATAAAAAAGCGAACGCATCTTCCTAAAATCAATGTTGGTCAAAAGCCTGGTTTATCAATAGGTAATTTTCACCAAAGAAAGCTCATAGCTGCGCTCACTAGGTACTAGCAATTCCTTATTGGAAACCTGAATAGCATCTTGAAACCTTAACTTAATATTCTGATCATCAGTGCTGAGCACGGCATTACGTTTGTACTCTCCTACTGGGCTCACTACATATTCACTTACGGTACTATTGCGCTTGATCTCATCATTGTACAAAAGTCTCAATCGAGAAGGAGTCAAGAATGTATAGAATGAGCTAAATACTCCATCATCATCTTGGCTAAACTGTTTTTTATGTAGATGCTCTTTCCATAGTTCAGATCCATCAGCATTGAGATTTAACAAGACAATGTCTTCGTGATAGTAGTCTGTCCACCCTCTAGCGGCAAAAGGGTCACTCGCAAATCCTCCTTGATTAAATCCCGTTCTACGCGAATATGATTTTTGCATCTCCATCATCACAAGCAACCCTCCGTCTGCTCGGTATTTGATATCAGCAAGACTGAAGTGCTTCAGGCTTTCGTTACGACCAACTTTTTGACCATATACCTCAGCTATAAACTCTGGTGTAAATGGAACCATCGTGGCTTTTTGTGCATTGGTCAATGCGCTTATATCCGCACTCATATAATAGTAACCCTCTGCGTCCTGTTTATTTTTATTATTGTATAACCCTACTATATTGATCCTATCATTTTGGGTATCAAATACCATTTTGACATCGGTCGTAAGTTTATCCTCTATCGTAAATCGGTGCTGAATAAGATCTTTTGAGTTAGGTGGTAGATAGCAAAGCTCAAGGAAATGCTTTTTACGTTTGATCCGAACATTGTCTTTCTCCAGAAGTATAAAAATGCCACCCTCCTCCGTGAGAATCATCGTTCTCAAGTTTTTGAGCAACTCAAAATCATCAAAATATATCTGATCATCCCAATCTACTTGTTTAGTAGCATTGTCTACAACCATGACATTGAGCTGAGATCCTTTTTCATAGTTAAAAATCATTGACTTATTGTAATACTCCGAAAATGCCATCACAGGACTCCTAAAAAATTCTCGGCTATCTGAAATAATGATAGATGTAGTATCTTGTACCCTACCCTTATCGTTGAAGCTACGTGCTCTGAGATGGTACAGACCATCATCTCTAAAACTATAATAAACGGTAAATATGGTATCCTGCGGCACTAAACCAAGTATGTTGACCTTCCTCTTTTTGAATTGTAGCTCTCTAGTATCTATGTGTTTGAGGTCTTCATCAAATATTTCTAGTTCATATGAGAGTCCTCGATCTCTGAACATCAAAATGCGCTCATCCACCTTACCCAGAATTTCATAACTAAAATCATTCCGTATAGAAAAACCCTTGCTAATCTGTACCTCCTGAGCAACTATTCCTACTGATTGCCACAAAGAGGCAATTAGGACTAAAAAGATAAATCGATATACCATATGTTTTTTTATCAGAATAAGAATGAAGAACTTACAAGTATGTTCTCTATTTGAATTTAATGTTTTATTGGCTACATAAGTTTTAAAACCAAGAATAATGTCTCAAAAAGTAATCATAGAATGTGTCCCTAACTTTAGCGAGGGTATAAATATGGATATCATACGCCAGATCACTGATCGCATAGAAGCCGTAGATGGTGTCAAGTTATTGGATGTAGATCCGGGCAAAGCGACTAATCGAACGGTGGTCACCTTCGTAGGAGGACCAGATGAGGTCATTGAAGCTGCTTTTCAAGGGATCAGGCAAGCTAGAGAACTCATTGATATGACCAAGCATCGTGGAGAGCACCCACGTATGGGTGCTACCGATGTCTGTCCGCTGATACCGATCTCTGGTATTAGCTTAGAAGAGCTCGTGCCGTATGCACATCAGTTGGCCAAGAGAGTAGGCGAAGAGCTCCACATACCAATATACTGCTATGAAGAGGCAGCTACGGAGGATAAACGTAAAAACTTAGCCACTGTAAGAGCAGGAGAATATGAAGCCATGGAAGAAAAGATCCAAAAGCCTGAGTGGAAGCCTGATTATGGGCCCACCAAAATGGTCAATACTGCCGGAGTTACCGCTGTTGGGGTAAGAGATTTTCTGATCGCATATAATGTAAATCTCAATACCAGCTCTGTAC
>JAHDGW010000356.1:2654-2894 GCA_020631635.1 Saprospiraceae bacterium | reverse complement strand
GCATCAGAATCACCACGGGTAAAACTAGTGGAGTATGCTCGCTCTCATGAAGATAGACCACTCGTATACTGTGTAATCACTAATGAAACAAATCACGAAAATATTATAGATATAAAAGCTGCCCAGCAGAAACTTTGCAAAACAGATCAAAGCAGCCAAGTTGATATTGAGAATATTCCAATGGTCATCTATCAAGGATATACCATCCATGGTAATGAATCAAGTGGAGCCAATGCCGCT
>JAHDGW010000356.1:0-2644 GCA_020631635.1 Saprospiraceae bacterium | reverse complement strand
CCTAGCAGCAAAGTGCTCATGTAGATTCTATACTTTCCAATATGGTGATCTTACTTGACCCGAGTTATAATCCCGATGGCCAACAACGATTTTCTACCTGGGTGAATAGCAATAAAGGAGTACATACGATAGCCAATGTAAACAGTAGAGAACTGAATGAGCCATGGCCCAGAGGACGGACGAATCACTATTGGTTTGATCTTAACCGAGATTGGTTATTATTGACTCATCCTGAATCACAAGGTAGAGTAAAAACCTTTCACGAGTGGAAACCTACTGTGTTGACGGATCACCATGAAATGGGATCTAATAACACCTTCTTTTTTCAACCCGGTATCCCTTCACGTACTAATCCTAATACACCGCAAATGAATCAAGACCTGACGGGTAAGATTGGAGAATTTCATGCGAAAGCATTAGATAGCATAGGATCTCTCTATTATACGAAGGAGTCTTTTGATGATTTCTATTATGGTAAAGGCTCTACCTATCCTGATATCAATGGGGCAATTGGAATCCTTTTTGAGCAGGCTAGCTCTCGAGGACACAAACAATCGACGGTTAATGGTGATATGGATTTTCCATTTACGATACGTAATCAAGTCGTTACCTCACTCAGTACTCAGGACGCTTCGCTAGCTATTAAAAATGATCTCTTAAGTTATAAAAGAGATTTTTATAAAGATGCTGCATCTGAAAGATCTGCTAATGCAATAAAAGCATATGTCATAAAATCACGTGATGATGCCAAGTTAGATGCTTTCATAGATAAATTGAGTCAACATCAGATCGATGTATTTAGCCTAAAATCAAATGTCAATGCAGGTTCTTCTAGTTATTCATCAGATGGCAATTCTTATATTATCCCAACTGACCAACAACAATCAAAATTGATCAAAGCGATGTTTGAGAAGGTGACTAGCTTTAATGATAGCCTATTTTATGATGTCTCAGCATGGACTTTCCCCGCTGCTTTTGACCTGCAATACGATGCTTTGAAATCTGGTCAGCTAAGATCAGGAATGATTGGCGATCGTGTCAGTGGACACATATACAACAAGGTTTTTATTCAACCTGATGCAGAAGAAGCGCCATATGCCTATTTAATGAATTGGGAAAATACGATGGCCGCCAGCGCTGCCTACAATTTACTCCGTGAAGGACTAAGCCTAAAAGTATTGACCAAGGATGTCATGCACCCAGAATATGATCAACTATTTGAAGCAGGGACAGTCATCATACCTACCACTCAAAAAAATATGAGTACCAGTGAAGTCATCTCCAAAATAAGTGATCAAGTGACACAATATGGTGTCAAAGTCTATCCTGTAGCCACAGGTCTTAATACTAAAGGCCCTATGTTGGGTAGTCCAAGTCAACGCCCGCTGAAGACTCCAAGGATAGCCTTGGTAGTTGGCTCTGGAGTGAAAGCATACGACGCAGGACATATCTGGCATCACCTCGACCATACGATGTCCATGCCGGTCACCTTACTCAATGTTGAAGATATAGGAGCGGCTTCGCTACAATCCTACAATACGCTGATCATGGCAGACGGCCGATATGCTAGCCTGAGTGAAGATCAACTGCATCACCTGACGCATTGGCTGAAGTCAGGTGGAAAAATCATGGCATTCAAACGAGCGATAGATTGGCTAAATGGTAAAAAGCTCGTACAGATATCACGTACCAAAAGTGACTCTAAAGGAAAAACCATGCAACTCCCATACTCTAAATCATCAAGCACATGGGGAGCAAGACGTATAGGTGGTAGTATATTCAATACGCAGGTAGACCTGAGCCATCCATTATTTTACGGATATGAAGATGATCAAGTAGCCTTTATGAAACGTGGGACTACATTCTATGACCCTATAGCTAACCCATATGCTACACCAGCCAGGTATACCGATGATCCATTAGTCAGCGGATACATCCATAAATCACAGATCAAATCTTTATCTAATAGTGCTGCGGTGACGGTATTTGGTCAAGGACGTGGAAAAGTCATTTGCTTCTCTGACAATCCTCTTTTTAGAGGATATTGGTGGGGCGGATTCCGAGTATTTAATAATGCGATCTTATTCGGCGATATCCTGAGTACAGGTACAACAGGTGATGATGCCCATGGGCATGGGCATGAGTAAAAGTATGTGCTGATTTGATCATATTAATAGAACGAAACCAAGATATTTTTTGGTAACCATAGAGGCATTCAGAACACAGAGGATTATTAGATAAACTAGTAATCACCTCATTAAGCTCTTGATCATATCCCAGTTTGTAAAATCGATAAGCTATCAAGTTGACGTAGATATCAATCTTATTGTGCCCATGGCTTATCACATTTTCACAATCGTCTCATTATATAACACCCGCTCCTGACCACTTACATACTCAGGTATATATTCTACCACATAGCTGCCACGAGGTAAATGACTCAAATCGAGTGATGTATCTCCAGCAGGTCTCTCTAATAATACTTGCCCTTGCATATCATAAATCATAAGCTTACCACGGTACATATCTACTGCGCCTTGCTCAGGGTAATTGATCTGCAATACATCCTGAACAGGATTAGGAAATACGCTCAACTCCCTTCGATAATATACCGTCTCACCAAACATGGTAGTGATACTTGGAT
>JAHDGW010000355.1 GCA_020631635.1 Saprospiraceae bacterium | reverse complement strand
AGACGATTCTTGCCCTTCTTTTCTGTGCTTATTAAGTATCTCTAGGGCAACATCTGTAGTTTGCCAATTTTCATATTCCTCCTTAAAGGCTTGTTCAAATTTCACGTAATATTGACCTACAAAGTGATCTCCTTTTATACCCGTGCTTTCTGGAGTATCACCATTACCGTACATGCGCCAGGCAACCATACTTTTACAAATAGCGATACCGCGGTCATTGATGATCTGGGTTTTGACTACATCATACCCCGCAAAGGCTTGTATCTGAGCACAAGACCAGCCCAGTAATATATTTCTTACATGACCAAGGTGGAGTGGTTTATTGGTATTTGGTGAAGAAAACTCAACCAATACCTTTTTATTTTTAGCTGCACCTGCACCATAATCAGCGGTAACGGATATTTGCTGAAGCACATCTAACCAAAATGAATCAGTAAGAGATATATTTAAAAATCCCTTCACTACATTATAATCACGTACGCTTTCTGATGCTCCATCTTTCAGATAGTCTCCAAGAGCCTGAGCAATAATCTCGGGCTTTTGTTTCGCCACTCTTGTCAACGGAAATACAATAAAGGTCACTTCACCATCAAATTCACTTCTTGTAGGACTCAATACTATATCATCATGAGCAATTTCATGATCATATAAATGTTGTATCGCTTGACTAAGCTTTTGCTGTATGGGGCTTAAAAATATCATAGCCCGCAAATTTAGTTATTAAAGGTAGAACAAGACGAGCTTTAGCTAAAAAAGCTAAAGAATGATTGACCATAGTTTCTGCAATCCTCAAATCGCGGATGAGTCGTAAAGCTATTATTTTGATCATGCTCTATGACGAGCAGTGTATCCGACTTCATCAATGATGAATCAAATATGAGATCGGGCATACTGGCAATCTTATTCAATGAATAAGGCGGATCTGCAAATATGTAATCAAAAGAAGAGTCAGCATTCTTAATGTATTTAAAAACATCACTTTTTACGATCTCGATTCGGTCATTCATCTCATAGTCAGACACCAGCTGCTTGACAAAGGAAATAGCCGGAATAAAACGGTCTACATAAGTTGCTGATCGACCCCCTCGACTTATAAATTCGATAGTATGAGTAGCTGTACCCGCAAATAGGTCTAACATCGACAAGTCTTCAAAGTCCAACCTATTTTGTAAAATATTGAAAAGAGCCTCTTTGGCAATATCAGTAGTAGGTCTAGTAGGCCATTTTTTCATAGGAGGAGAATAGCGTCGCCCTCCATGGCTACCTGAAATTATACGCATAGTGCTATGGCGTAAGATCGATTATAAATATGATTAGGTTCCTTATCAGAGCTTTGCAATCCTAAGTTCCAAAAACTGTAATTTCTTACATATTTATGAATTATATCGAAGTAAGCAGAGCCCTCTACGATATGACCACTAAGAAATAATGCATCGGCATTTAAGTCAAGATCATTTTGCTGATACACAAGCGCTACGTAGTACATTAAATCTTCAGGCGTCGTGACATAAAAGTTATTATGAAAGTGCAAGCGACCATCTAAAACGATCCATATACTAAGTACATGATCATATACATCTAGGTATACCCCAGTACTACTACTATTTATCTGCTCAGCCATACAAGTGTAAAGAAGTGCTGCATCAGAATGAGTCCAAGTATACGATATAAGTTGGTCATGGTGATCTCCAAGGTTCTCACCCGAAACCATGACAATATCTTTATTGATATTCATATGCTGTACCGTCCATTGCTCAGGATTTGTAATCCTAGACATCAGATGGAGGTATGCAAAATTACTATCTGAGTTATACTCTGTCGTGGGTACAAGTGCAGTATGATGAGCAACCGAACCGATATGAATAAATTCACTTTGGCTTGAAAGTTCTGCAACATCTGACTTAAAGGTCTTCAATAACCTGTTGTGCTCCCACTCGCAGCAAAAAAAACTGCCCGACGAATGTATCGCGGACAGTACTTTTTTATTATTCGTATCTATATTTTCCAATAGATCCAATTATTTCCAGTTACCACCAAGACTTGGCTTGTTCATATCTCCAAACTTAAGCATGGCCGCTGGCTCATATGATTTGTCATACTTAGAAAATTTTGGGCTAGCATACTCTCCCATAAAATCTCTCCATCTAGTGCCCACTTCTACTACACTAACCAAAGTCTTTTGATAAGTCAATGTATCGGCTTGGATATTGAACTTAGTACCATTGCTAAAAGGTACGTACTCTAGCGAATCTAGATTAATACCTAGTACGTTGATACTATCGATGGCAGGACTGTACGAAAATTCTTTTATGAATTTTTCTGGATCATCAGGAAATTCTGGATCAGCAGATATTTTTACAAATTCTATGCTGTCATTTCTTAAGACTGTTTTTAGTGTATCAAAATCGTTGGCAAAATTTCCGACTATGTTTCTATAAATCTCTTGAGATTGACGGATCTGATCTAATTTTGTGACAACGACATCTTTTCTAGCATTTTTTACGTCCCTAAATATAATGGGTTCCTGAATGTTGGCATAAAGTAAATATCCAAGAAAAATGACCAACGCAGCCAGTAGAATATTGATTAGTAATTTCATTAGTTTGATTTATCAATAAATATGTTAATCCAATTCACCAAGATAGAGATGATAATAGTTCTATTTTTGGTGTGATACAATGATACATAAATTTTAAATTTTCTATCCAGTCTTACAAACCATTTTTTACAATACACGTATTTATAGCAATATGAGTCTTACAATTTTAGCCATAGAGTCTTCTTGTGATGATACTTCTGCCGCAGTTTTACAAAATGGCAAGGTGCTATCTAACATTATCTCAAGTCAAAAAGTACATGAAGAGTATGGAGGTGTAGTACCAGAACTAGCGTCACG
>JAHDGW010000354.1 GCA_020631635.1 Saprospiraceae bacterium | reverse complement strand
AAACTGACCCTGCATGCCTCCACTAGGCTGGTGGATCATTACTCGACTATGGTGCAGACAAGTTCTTTTTCCTTTGGTACCACTACATAATAATATAGATCCCATACTTGCCGCTAATCCTGTACAAATAGTACCTATATCTGGAGATACATATTGCATGGTGTCATAAATACCCATACCTGCTATCACAGAACCACCTGGACTGTTAATAAACATTTGAATATCTCGCTTAGGATCTGTAGATTCTAAAAATAGAAGCTGATCTTGGATTACATTCGCGAAGTAATCATTGATACCTACTACTAAAAAGATTATTATATCCATCATCAGAGAACACATCCATACCTACCACATTCATCTGACGCTCTTCTATCACCTGTGGCGTAAATCCGTTTATATTAGGAACGGCCGTCTGCATATATTTATCTAGGTGCATTCCACTCATTCCCATATGCTTAGTAGCATACTTTCTAAATTCATCTTGTGGGATCATAATTTTATTTCTTTATTATGTCTTTAATAATGCCAATAACCACGAATAGTTCTGATCTAAGTATTTATACAGCTGGTGCTTCTACTTTTTTATTAAGTTCAGCTACGATATCTTTAAATTCATCCACTGTAATTTCTTTATAATCAATGTTGATTTTCTTCTCTACTTCTGCAAATACTTTATCCGCCAAGATCTCTTCATATACTTTATTTACCTGATTGCGATCCTGCATCATTTTGGCAACCATCTGATCCGCATATTCTCCACCCATACCATATTGGCCCAAGTATCCATATATCTGTTTCTCTATATTTGCTTTTATTTCGTCTGGCTCTACTTTTACATCGTGTTCTTTAGCCAACTTGCCCTTGATAAGAGTCCATGAAAGATTTTTCTTAAACCCTTCAAAATCCTTCTCGACGTTTTCAGCAGTATTTTTCTCACTACTAAACATCAACCATCTTTTCAAAAAATCTTCTGGTAATGAAAATTCATTCTTTTCAGTCAATGCTTCTAAAATTTCTCTATACATAAGTGATTTTGCCTGATTGGCAAAATAATCACTCAGGTCAGATTTAACGACATCTCTTGCTTCCTGCTCAGTAGTTGCCTTATCCTTCCCCAAGTATTTATCAAAAAAATCTTGATCCAACTCCGCAGGTACAGCCCTCTTTACATCATCAATAAATCCTTCAAACTTACTACCCACTTCCTTATCAGTATCATCCTCTATTTTAAGCAGATACTTTTTGACATACTTTTCATCACGATCCTTCTCTATGGTATAAATATCAAACTCGATTTTATCTCCATTTTTCTTTGACAATAGATCTTTTTTGACTTCATCTTCAGTCATATCTACCATTAAGCTGAAAGATGATTCATGACCGTCTTTTTTTCTCTTGCCCGCATCATCTAACTCAAATGCAGAAATAGTCACGATATCTTTTTCCTCTATATTATCCTCTATTTCCTTTTGGCTACCAAATCGTTTTCTGGCATTTTCCATTTCATCATCGATCATGCTATCGGTAACACCAATTTTATATTGCTGATAACTATCAGATTCTGAAGCACCCACTAAATCAAATTCTGGCGCCAAACCAAGATCAAACTTAAAGGTATAGTCGCTTAGGGACATCGGGTCGAAATCAACCATTTCTTGACCTTCAGAAGGTATAGGATCACCAAGTATGTTAATATTATTGGTATCAATGTAATCGAATAAACCTTTCTGTAATTGTTCATTCACGGCTTCAGCCAATACTTGCTGACCATACATTTTTTTGACTACAGATAGGGGTGTTTTTCCTTTACGAAAACCTTTGAGTTGAGCTTTCTGTCTATACTTTTTGACTTCACTATCAAACTTTGCTTGATAATCATCTTGTTCGACTATCATTTCAATTTGAGCATTCAATGTATCAATATCTGTCTTATTGATTTTCATAATAGGTACATGTTAAAGGAAATCGACATATAAAGATAGTCCAGAGAGCTAACGAGGTTGGCTATCTGTATGTATAAGGTCGACAAAGTGTATTGAAAATTATGTTTCTTGAGAAAACATCCAAAAAATGGTGCGGGTAGAGGGAGTCGAACCCCCACGCCGTTAAGCACTAGATCCTAAGTCTAGCATGTCTACCAGTTCCATCATACCCGCATTATCCACTTTAGGATATCTAAAAAGTTGCGCAAAGATAAAAAACTATTAGACTATAAGCATCAGAAAAGGGATGATTTTATAAAGTTGACAATTTTTATCTACTCATGCATTTTGAGACCAATCATAATCGTAATTTCATTATTACAATGGGAGCATCAAGTAGTATATCAGCAGAGGAAGATAAAGTAATTAAAAAGGCTTTCACAGGATTACTTTCTAAGATCAAGCCAAAACTTACTGATGAAGACAAGATACATCTTCAGAAAGCATATAAGATTGCCACAGATGGTCATAAAACTCAACGAAGAAAAAGTGGCGAACCCTATGTACTACATCCCCTCGAAGTAGCTAGGATTTGCTTTGAAGAAATTGGTCTGGGGCCTACGGCTGTGATATCTGCCATATTACATGATGTGGTAGAAGATACTCCCTATACTTTGGATGATATATCTGAAAATTTTGGACCTAAAATCACTAAAATCGTGGACGGTCTAACCAAGTTAGACGGTCTATACAATGTAGAAAGTCCACAAGCAGAAAACTATAAAAAAGTACTTTCTACACTTGTGGAAGATGTAAGGGTAGTTCTTATAAAAATGGCCGACCGGCTGCACAACTTGCGGACAATAGGGTCTATGCCGCGGCAAAAACAGATAAAAATTGCTGCAGAGACGAGCTACATATATATACCACTAGCACATCGACTAGGGTTGTACAGCCTCAAGACAGAACTTCAAGATATATGTCTAAAAATAAATGAACCTGATACCTATCGGGAGATCATTACTAAACTAAAAGATACCCAAACTG
>JAHDGW010000353.1 GCA_020631635.1 Saprospiraceae bacterium | reverse complement strand
GCTGCAATCCCTCAAGCCCAGGTTGCCAGTAATCCCTCAAAATTTCCGTATTCAACGATCTTGGTCCCCAAGCCACTAAAGAGTAATTTACATTTTCGGAACCATAGCCATTGGATGGACGATTATCGCTAGCCGAACGGATATAATTGATAGACGAACTCAAATGTAACCGTTCACCTATTTTAATATTAAAATGAGTGCTTGCATTTTGTCTATTGTAGTTACTACCGGGTATGATCGATTGATTTCTCATATCGCCCGCTGAAAATCGAATGCTACCATTATAAAAAGCGTTGGATAAAGAAAGATGATTATTTAGGGTACTTCCCGTTCTATAAAAATCTGATAAATTATCCGCATAAGATACAAATGGTGTCGCTTGAATATCAGCACCGCCATGCACGGCCACATCACCACCCCTTACTGTCTTACCATCTGCTGCTATCACTGGGCTATCAAACTGAGGAATCAATATTCCTTGATCCAACTCTGGGCCCCAACTATAGGTGATATTATCATTGATACCAGCTCCGAGGCCATCTACAAACTCAAACTGGCCAGAATTTCCCTGACCATATTGATTTTGAAATTGAGGTAACTGAAACGCTGTTTCTACGCTCGCCGTTGAAGTATAAGAAATACCTAGACCTTGTTGATTAGATCCATCTTTAGTGTTGATGATGATTACACCATTCGAAGCCCTAGTACCATATAGTGCCGCGGCACTCGGACCTTTCAATACACTTACGGATGCAATATCTTCACTATTGAGATCCATGGCTCCATTTCCAAAATCGATTTCCTGAAATCCCGCAGCTGCTTCATTGGTTTCATTGAGAATCGTATTGTTATTGATAGGCATACCATCGACCACAAACAAGGGAGTATTATTAGAAAATGACGCTTCTCCTCTTATCGTGACTTTAGAAGTAGAGCCCACTCCTGTGGCGCCCTGGCTGACACTAACTCCTGCCACCTTTCCCGCTAGATTTTGAACAAAATTGACCGCTTGCACCTCTTTCAATGCATCAGATTTTAGTTTTTCGACGGCATATCCCAATGACTTAGAATCTCGCTCTAACCCAAGAGCCGTAATCACCAATTCATCGAGTAGATAATCTGCTTTTTTTAAAATTACATAGGGCTCATCTTCGTTTGCTAAAAACTGAATGATCTGCTCTTCATATCCAAGGTATGAGAAAGCGATAGAGTCACTCATTGTGGATCTCGCTATCGAAAATGCCCCATCAAGCCCTGAAATACTGCCTTGCAGAGTATTGAGATTAAAAATTGTGACCCCTGAAATCCCTTCTCCAGAATCATTATCTAGGATCCGCCCTTGGATAGTATAAGACTGTGCCGATGAAAGAGAAAAGCAAAAGAGACTGCATAAAAACACTAGATTTTTTAGCATAAAAAATCGTTTATTAAGAATAAAGAAAGAATGGTGAAAAACAGAATATTAGCTCATAAGTGGTGGTCCACGTCGTCCCGTCAAATCAATACAATAACGGATTCTAACTAGAATATCTAATCGATAACTAAATGAATCTTTAATCCGAAAAATCAAGATCAACAAGGATGCGGAGACTCCAAGCTGCTGGAGTCTTCTCCGAAGCCCCGTAGAACTTGATACTTGATCAATATCTGCTAATCGTTCTAAATGCGCGGATGAAATATTAGCAACTTTGAGCTGTGTCTCAAGTGCCGATGCCAGTTGATTAGTTTCCCATGGAAGATTATTCAGACCTATTTCTTCGTAGGACTTTTTGGATAGACCGAGTAAGTATACACCACCATCATGGCTAGGGCCAACGACCGCATCATGATAAGCAAGTTTATTTTTGGCATCGACCAAATGCTCCGCAGTCAGCTCAGGGCAATCATTACCTACGACAATGATATGACTATAGCCAAGATCAAAGCCAAAACGATAAGCATTTGCAATACGAGTACCAAAACAATCACCCGCTTGCTGATCTGAATCGTATACTTGAAAATCAATACCACTCTCACGGATTACTGATGTAGTACGATCTATCAAACCCTTAAAGAGCCGAGTTTTTTGACGTGATTTTAAAGAAAAGCGTATTCCTTTATGGTTGATCTCATCACTTACCGTTCTGGTAAATAGAACTACTCCAATATGTGTTTGTGGTCTATTGATGGTACAATACTACACAACTCACCTAACAATCTTAGTCTTAATACTTACAAAAGTAGTTAAATGAAAAACTATCCTCGTCTTGCGATCATCTGCTCCATGCCGCTGGTAAACTCCCCTACGGTTTTAGTATACCCTGTTTTACCCAGCGCCGAAATATTGAATTTCCCTTCCGCATCTTTTTCAAGATCAAATAGCCAAACAGTAGGAAACCCCCTTACCTGAAATGCTCTCTGAAGGTTATCATTCTGGGCTTTTAGATCTTTAGGAAGGCTTTTTCTTCTTGGGAAATCTAACTCCAATAATACTACATTTTTATCTGCCCATGATTTAAATTCGTCGTGAACGAAAACAGATTTAGTTAGTCTAATACACCATCCACACCAGTCACTGCCTGTAAAATTAGCAAGTATAGGTTTTCCTGTTTTTTTGGACTCCTCATATGCTTCATCTATCTTGACTAACCATCCTGGATTATGTGGTTCGTATCCTTTCTGAGCTGCTGTACTAGAAAGTACGATAAGCGAAACTGCTAAAATCATCAAATACCTCATGAGCATAATATTTGTATCAAAAGTATAGCTAAAATGAATATAATCACAGTATTTCCAATTGACTTAACGAAACTTTATGGCTTAGGACAGAAAAATAGACAAATGGTTAAAGGGATTCTAGCTTTCATGGTTTCGAAGTTTCGAAATGAGAATGATTCTTAAGTTCACAGGTTATATCACTCCAAGCTCTAATAGCCTACCGCATCTATTAATAGTCTGAGAATACTTTTAATTATCCCCTGACCGACTAGATTTCC
>JAHDGW010000352.1 GCA_020631635.1 Saprospiraceae bacterium | reverse complement strand
ATCAGTTTAGCTGAAGTTGCTCGACTACTCGCTAGTCTAGGATTTGAGCCAAGACTCAATCTCGGTATCGAAAATAAATCTAAAAAAGACCTTTTCACCCAAGCAAATATTAAGCTTGCTGTAGCAGGGTTTTGCTTTGCCAATATTATGTTGCTAAGCTTTCCTGAGTATTTAGGATTTGAGGATGCTTACAAGCTATACTTTATTGGATTATTTAATATTACCCTGAGTATACCTCCATTTATTATTGCTTACCAAAGCTACTTCAGGCAAGTAATACTAAATAGTAGACACCATATGTCCAATCTAGATATACCCATCACGATAGGACTCTTGACTTTATTCATTAAGAGTATCTATGATATCGTAAGCTTTTCTGGTGAAGGGTCCCTGGATAGTTTTGTAGGCTTCGTATTCTTCTTGGAAATAGCAAAATGGTATCGTAAATACAAGAATGATGTATTATTATTTGATACGGACTACACTTCATTTTTACCTATATCTGCCGAAATTTTAAACCAAGATCAAAGTAAAGAAATCCCAGTAGAATTGATCAAAAAGGGCGATATCTTGAGATTTAAAAATGAAACCACAATCTGCGCTGATGGTATCCTACAATCTGATGAAGCCAATATTGATTATAGCTTTTTAACTGGAGAATCCAAAACGGTAAAAAAGAGAAAAGGGGACCATATCTATGCAGGTGGGAAAGTTATAGGAGAGTCTATTTTATTACAAGCAAAAACCCTCTACGATCAATCTAAACTAAGCAATATATGGCAGAGCGCTACGGCTAGTCATAATGATAGACCTAGTAGCAAATCACTTGTCGATATCATCAGCCGATATTTTACGATTATCATTATTGCTATCTCCGTTCTTTCTGTATGTTTCTGGTATATACAAGATAGCTCGATGGTCGTACACGTATTTACAAGTGTCCTCATCGTAGCATGCCCATGTGCTTTGGCCCTTTCTGAGCCTTTTGTGTATGGTAGTATGCTGCGATTTCTTACGTCCCGTGACATATATCTTAAAGACACTTCAATACTCAAAAAATTACATACAATAGATAGCATCGTATTTGACAAGACTGGCACTCTTACCGACTCCAAAAAGATGAAAGTCAATTACATAGGACAGCCACTGAATAACTTCCACAGAAAGATCCTCTATAATGCTTGCCTTCACTCTGCTCATCCTCTGAGCAAGGCGATATGTAAGCATCTTGGATTGCAGGAGTATATTTGTTTTGATGAGTTCTCTGAGCAGAAAGGTAAGGGTTTAGAATATAGTCTCTATCATATAAAAGGTCGCATAGGTTCCGCAGTATTTACCAATCAAAAATCTGCTCGACTCTACACAGAAGTATTTTACCTCCATGATGGAGAGATGATTGGAAAATTTCAATTCTGTCAATCATGGCGACCTGATATAGACCATCTCTTTGATAGACTTTCTGCTCAATTTCAATTACACTTAATATCAGGTGACCATTCGTTGGGAGTAGGTCAAGTAGATGGTTTGTTCGATGACTTTGATCAGGTACTTTTTAATCAAAGCCCCGAAGATAAGTCAAGCCACATAAAGTTATTACAAGAAAAGGGACATCAAACTATCATGATCGGTGACGGACTCAATGATGTTATCGCACTCAATCATGCCGATGTAGGATTAGTCATCAGTGATGATATCAACAATTTTAATCCAAGTTGCCATGGTATCATAAGACCTAAAGCACTACACTATATCGATAAACTAGTTTTGATATCACAGAAGGCCAGAAACCTGATTAAGGTACTGATCGTAATATCTATTCTTTATAATCTACTTGGACTATGTTTTGCCATCACGGGTCATTTGGAACCCATCGTAGCAGCGATTATCATGCCACTCAGCTCGGTGACTATAGTCGGTCTTGCCATCGGAGTATCCAAGATATTGTTTAACACAGTCTTTGTTAAAAAAGATATTCTATTCAAGAACTCTTCCACCTCCGATCCGAAAGATGATATTACACCATCGCAAAACACTAAAAAGCAAGTACCCGCAGTTGCATAGTATCGTTTTAAAATCAAGCAGTCCCTAGAGATTTCAATTCCTCTTTTGACGAAACTTTTAAATGATAAGTCATAAAATCATTTGCTAAAGTATACTCAAGTCTTATTCTATAACATACTGATACAAAACATCTTATCGAATGATCTATATCATAACAATCATGCCTACATAGAAGCTAATTTTATTGAAAATATCATCATCTCAGAACAGTATATAAATGTGATAAGATAGGATCAGAATCATTAAATCAAAAAAGTATCACTATGAAAATCGATAAGAGTTATCTCGTAAAAGACGCTATGGACACTACTCCTTATTTAGTTCAAAAAGGGAGCCCGGTAAAAAAGGCATTAGATTTAATAGAATCTACTGACACCTTCCATGTATTAATAGTGGATGAAAATGAAAAGTTATCAGGTATACTTAGTAGCTATGATCTGCAAATTATAAAAAACTGGGGCACAACTATAAATTTGAAATCGGCCGAACGTTACAACAATATCTTATTCAATAGTCTCTTGGTAGAAGAACGCATGAATAAAGATGTCATCACGGTATCACCCAACGATACTCTACAGAGATGTACTGAATTACTTACCGATTATAAATTTCATTCGCTGCCAGTACTTGACGGCGATAAGATCGTTGGTATCATCACCACTCACAATCTCTTGAGATTCGTTTTTTTAAGGTAATTTTTAATTGAAAGGCATGTGGTAATCAAGAAATCCTTATTGTGGGATTTCTTGAAGCGCCTTTTTATTGAGAATCGCCAAATAGTTTTTAGTAACAGTTACTATGCCTTCTCGATTGAATTCTGATAAAGTACGGATAGTTGTTTCTTTGGCTGTACCAGCAATAGCCGCGATATCGTCTCTTTTGATCTGCATTTTTTCACCTTCCTCTATATTTTCAAATAAG
>JAHDGW010000013.1:24135-26118 GCA_020631635.1 Saprospiraceae bacterium | reverse complement strand
ATATGATGATTACTTTCTTTTAGATTGATCCTGCATGTTTTCGCATAAAATTCTGAAGTAAGTGCTGAGATCGACTCTATCCAGTTTGGGATAGGTGTAGATTCACTTACCCACGAGCTAGGTGCTTTTAGTGGTGCTCTTGACCCCATACATGGAATGTATTGGACTTGGCAGAGTGGATATATCAATTTTAAACTGGAAGGAAAATGTAGCTCTTGCGCAACCAGAAACCATCAATTTCAATATCATCTAGGTGGATATACGCGTGGATACAACACTTATAGACAAGTTACTTTAGCTGTTGATGATATTGCCCAAATGACTATTGAGCTACGGCTAGATTCTATAATTGATCAACTCGATTCTGGTGATAAATGTACGATCATGAGTCCGGGAGATCGGGCTGTAGAATTATCTGAAATTTTAGCATCACAATGTAAAATAAAGGAACTATGAGAGTATTGATCATCATATCAATACTAGCAGGTACTTTACTACTATCTAGTTATTATCAAGACCCAAACGGCTTAGCATTCCCTGATCACTTTGGTGATCTCCAATATGATTTTTCCAAAAATTCATATTCAGACACTAAAGTCGAACTTGGCAGAGCTTTATTTTATGATCCAATTTTATCAAAAGATAGCACAATCTCCTGTGCTAGCTGCCACTCCCCTTTCAATGCATTTGCCCATACTGATCATACTTTGAGTCATGGCATAGGTGATTCTATCGGCACTCGCAATGCTCCCGCCCTTTTTAATTTAGCTTGGAAATCTTCTTTTATGTGGGATGGAGCCAGTAATCATCTGGATATGCAAGCGCTATCACCGATTACTCATGAAGATGAGATGGCTGAAAGTATTGAACATGTATTAGATAAGCTCGCTCAAAAGCCTATATATCCAACACTCTTCGAAGCAGCGTTTGGTGATACGATGATCAATACCGAGCGAATGCTCAAAGCATTATCACAATTTCAGCTAAGTCTTATTAGTGTTGGTAGTAAATATGATAAAGTAAAAAGTGGTATTGATACTTTTTCTACTCAAGAATCTAAAGGCTACTCAGTGTTTAAAGAACATTGCGCTAGTTGTCATACTGAACCCCTATTTACCGATGATCAGTTTAGAAATAATGGTCTAAATCCTGATTCCACTCTCAGTGATATTGGAAGAGCAGCAGTGACACTTTCTGATGCAGATAGATACAAATACAAGGTACCCACGTTAAGAAACCTAAGCTATACTTACCCGTATATGCATGATGGTAGATTTCGTAAACTTTATGATGTGATCAATCACTACACCGATTCTTTAGATCAAGCTCTTGGTATCGATCCATTACTGCAGAGCGGTATAATACTTTCAGAACATGAAAAAGTAGATCTAGTGGCTTTCCTACTTACATTAAATGATAAAGACTTCGTATATAATCCAGATCATCGATTTCCTAGAGAACTTTTAAAACCAACTAACTTATGAAAATTTATTTATCCATAATATTGAGTGTTTGCTTTGGAAGCATATATACTCAAACTAATCCCGCCATCACAAGTTGGATACGTAATAGTGGTGAAATGGGATCTCATTATGAAGCTGGAAATAGTACTCCGATACAAGATAATATCCTCGCCAATGTAGAACGCGTTAGCTATACTTCAACCTATGCATATATAGAGGCTTCTGGTATACCTGCATACGTAATAGGTCCTTATCTAGACGGAAATCCCTCTCAAGCTTCAGATAATGAGCATATCTATCAGATACCACTCAATCCACAGGAGCAAATTGGAAATAAAACAGATACCCATGCTGGAATTATAGGGACATTGATCAATGGTGTACCTATCTATGACTGGCGTGATGCACAATCTTATAATAATCAAGGTGTTTGGAATAGAGATGCCATTCTAAATGAATTAGATGGATTTGATTGTCAAAAAGGGCATCCCTCACCCATATTTTCTGGTGGAGGTGGGCC
>JAHDGW010000013.1:4509-24035 GCA_020631635.1 Saprospiraceae bacterium | reverse complement strand
GGTGGGCCCGGTGGTGGTGGAATGTTGAGCGGAGGCACTTATCATCATCATCAAAATCCATCCGCATTCGATGAAGACCTTCAGCAAATTTCTAATATCTGTGACCTCTATCCAGCAGATGGTTTATACTCAATCGTCTCTTCTAGCCATTCTCCATTACTAGGTTTTGCGCTGGATGGTTTTCCTATATATGGACCGTATGCTTATGCCAATACAGATGGCACTGGTGCTATTGTACGTATGGAATCTAGTTATGGATTAAGAAATATTACTCATAGAACTCATTATGCAGACGGTACAAATGTAACTGATGGACCTCCAGTAAATAGTACATATCCTCTAGGTACTTATATGGAAGATTATGAATTTACTGGCTCAGGTCATTTGGATGAGTACAATGGGAGAATTGCTGTTACACCAGAATATCCAGACGGTATTTATGCCTATTTCTTGACTGTGGACGAAAATCATAATTCTCAATTTCCGTACTCCATAGGACCTCACGAATTTTATGGTGTCGTCAACGGTTCTGCAACAGCTACAGTACCTAACAATGCAACTGTCTATAATCCTGTTATCCTCCCTACAGAGTTTATCGATTTTACAGTTGAAAAAAGAGAACAACATATATTTTTAACGTGGGAAACAGAACATGAAATCAATCTCGATCATTACATTTTAGAAAGATCAACTGATAATACCTTCTTTGAATCAATTGATAGAGTAGATTGTCAGAATAATACTGCTGGATTAAACGTATATAACCATACGGACCACGATTATGAGCAAGGTCTCAAGTATTATAGACTCAAAGCAGTAGATATAGATGGAAGCATCAATATATCAAAAACAATATCTATCAGAATTTTTGATGAAAGCTTCGAAAAGTTAAACTGCTTTCCAAATCCCGCTGATGCTTTTATAGCAATTCAATATCCGGGACTCTTAGACCACAAGATCAAAATAAGTCTATATACACTATCTGGAGATCTTGTTGAATCTACAGAAATCATACAAGGTAGTACTTTAACCTATATCAATACTACAACCTTGTATAATGGGTCTTATCTTTTACATATAGAAGATCAAAGTGAGCACTACTTTCAAAAAATACTAATTCAACATTTCTAAATTATTATAACTAATGAGATACGTTTTTTCCCTTAACATACTACTTTTTACAATGGGTTTGGTAGCACAAACAAACCCTGCGATCAGCTCTTGGCTTCAGAATACTACTGGTACGGGTAGCTTCTATGAAGCTGGCAATAGTACTGCTATTGATAATGGTATTTTATACAACTGTCAGCTAGTTGAATACTCTGATGACTTTGTTTATGTACATACCAGAGGTATCCCTGCATATCCTACGGGGCCATTTCAAGACGGTAATCCATCTCAGGCTGAAGATCAAAACGCAATCTACAGAATACCCTTGAACCCCGTTCAAAACACAGGAACACCTATAGAAACAAATGCAGGTAATATTGGGGTATTTATCAATGGAGTATCACTATTTGATTGGAGAGATGGAGTTGCTTGGAATCCCAATACTGGTGCACTATGCGGAGGACCTGGAAACCAACCTTGTCCTGGAGGTCCCATGGCTGAGCAAGATTGGAACCGTGATGCTATACCAGCGGAACGAGCCGGTTTTGATTGTTCTAAAGCTCACCCTGCAATGGGTAACTACCATCATCACCAAAATCCATCTGCTTTCAAACTAGATCTAGATGTAATCTCGGATGTATGTAATCTATATGATGCAGATGGACTCTATGCTATTGATCCTGACAAGCACTCTCCTCTAATTGGTTTTGCCTACGATGGATTCCCAATATATGGTGCTTATGGATTTAAAAATTCAGATGGTACAGGCAGTATAACGCGTATGAAGTCGAGCTATTACTTGAGAGATATCAGTACTAGAGAAAATGGTCCTGATGTAGATCAAGTAATTACTGTAGAAGGACCAAATGGAGGACAACAAACTCTTTTTCTAGGTTATTTTAGAGAAGACTATGAATACATTGAAAATAGTGATTCTGACTACTTGGATGAGCATAATGGTCGCTTTTGCGTAACTCCTGAATATCCCGACGGTACATATGCCTATTTCACTACCGTCGATGAAAATTGGAATTCTACATATCCATACGTTGTTGGTCCTACCTTTTATGGAAATGCAGAGAATCGGTCAGTTAATTCGGTAACAGAATCTACCGAAGTTTATATATCTACTTCGACTCTTGATATAGAGTCTTTTTCCAAGTTAACTATCTTCCCTAATCCAAGCTCAGATCTGATCGCTATTCAAATGAATGATATTGTAAAGACAGATTTGAATATAGAACTGATAGATATGGCAGGAAGATTAGTTAAGGGTACTAAGATTATTCAAGGTCAGACTATAGCATATATTGACATACAAACTTTATATACGGGTACTTACTATATCAAAATCACTGATCAGATTAATACGCTTATAAAACCAGTAGTGATCAATAGATAATACTTTTATAAGCTATATACATCAGAGTAAAAAGAGCCCAGTAATAATTTAATTAAAGGGCTCTTTTTTAAAAAATATAAAGGGTGTTTTTGATTATCTAGGATATATAATGTTGCCACCAGAATCTCACTTATCTACGAGGTGGTCTGGGAGGCCGATTACTGGTCAAGCCTTTGACAAATTGTTCTAGCCTATCAGATTGATCAGGGTTGATAATCGTTCGCAGATCATTAATATGTCTAGCATTTGCTTTATAAAACTGTTCGTTGAGTCCAGTCACTATACCCATTAGTGAATCTTTTTCCGCTTCATCAGTACAGAGGTAATATTGTCTGCTACTTCTTTTGATATCATCGTTTAGTCTCCTAATACTTACGCTATGGTCACGTTTACTTTTCTCAAACTTTTGAACTTGTTGATCCGTAAGATCAAAGACCTCTGTAATAGGTCTTCTACGATGATCATCATGTCTTTGATGTCTATTATTTGGCACATTACCTAAGCTCAAAGCAGCGAGAAGAGCAATGTTTAATATTACCAATACTACTATTATGCTATAGAAGATTTTGATCTTACTCATCGTATAAATTTTGTGTAGGTATGAAAGTATATTCTATGGCTTCATCTTGGTTGACATTTACCATTTCACTTGGAGAGTAGTCAAGTATGACATATGTATTGACCATTATCACTAATAATAAACTAGCCGCAATACCAATTATCCACCTCATATTAAAATCTGAGACTTCACAGTACAACCGATCTATCTCAAGCTCTATATTAGAGAGTAACCTTTGTGACGGTTCTACTTTTGGAAATGTCTCTAGATGATTCATTACGCGTTCAACACTATTATTTTGTCTATGTGAACTATCCTTCATTATCTTTTTTTATGTTTTCTAATATCAAGATTAAATTACTCTTTGCTCTTGATACTAAGCTCTCTACTGCTTTAGCTGTGGTACTCATAATATCCGCTATTTCTGCATATTTCAATTTGTCTAGTTTAGCAAGTATTAAAGCTTGTTTTTGATTCTCGTTTAATTGATCAATTCCCCAGAAGAGTAATTCTATTTCTTCTTTGCTCTCTAATTGAACTCCAGGATGCCAATGATCAGGAATTTCTCGTTCATATTTCTCTTGATCGTTATTTTCATTGACCAAAGGTACTATCGTGGCCGATCTCTTTCGTCGACTAGAATATCGATAGTAATCCTTAATCTTATTGATTGAAATCCTAAAAATCCATGTCTTCAGGCTTGCATCACTCCTAAAAGTGTCTAACGACCTCAATGCCGATAGTACACAATCTTGTGTAATCTCTTCTGCATCTTGATAGTTTTTGACAGAATGGAGAATACTATTAAATATCCAAGAAGAAGCCATTGCACTAAACTTCTTTAGCTCAATCAGGTCTTTGGCCTTTAACTTGGCAATATCAATAGGGTTCTTCTCCTTCAAATACAATCAGCTTAAAGAGTTTACTGTGGATATAGACGACAGACATTTAATAAACCCTTGCGGCTATCAGTATTAATTGTATATATAGGCATATGCATTCAGCGAAGTAGCGATACACATCCAAAGGAAATATGGAAGAACTAGAAGTGAATAAAGTTTGAGCTTAGATATATTTTTGAGACTTATCACCGTGATTAAAATGGTAAGCACCACTATGATAACTAATCCAAGGCCCATCATATGTTGGTTGAAAAATACATAGTTCCATACTACATTACATATCCATGCAGGTATAAATAAGCCTAATACACTCTTTTTTGAAGGCTCTACTTCCCACCATTTACTCATATATATTGAAAAACAAATCATTATGGTAGTCCAAGCTACACCAAAAACCCACCCAGGTGGTGTCCATGGCGCTTTATCGAGTGCTAGGTACCAGTCGCCAGTGACTGCGTCACCCATGAGCCATGAACCGATATATAATCCTCCAAAATTGATAATCAAAAAAGTAGTGAGAGCTTTCCAATTCATAATTTCTATATCCTGTTATGTCATAAAACTACAAACTTGATCGTAGAGTAGGCAGTATTTAAGTGAAAGCAATAGCAGCTTATAAGCAGCCTTTCATTTAACCCTTTCGTTTTGACTCTAAATATTGTTATGAAACATTTACTGACCCTCTCTATTTTATTCCTTTTAATGATAAGTTGTAATAAGGATACTGATGAAGTGTCAGATCCGATGCCAATATCTGAAATCCAGTACTTTGTAGCCAACACCTCTCCCTTCAATCTTATAAGTGATAATAATCGTTTAAGAATTACGGATTCTATGAGCATAGTCACTAAATGGACTTTTGATTTCTCTGGAAACCCTAACGTAATTAGCTGCCAGGAACCACAAAATGATTTTGGATCATTTACCTCATTATTTAACCAATCTGACTTAAAAGGAATACAGCGCAGAAGCACATCTCAATTACCTATCAATAGCGACTACATCAATATAATCAGATCTGATGAAGGGCAATTATATGAAGTTTTATCTGATCAATTGAATGATAAAGAACAACGTTTTTATGATAAAGTACGAGAAGAGTACGATTCATTCGATTATTGTCAATAGTACGGTATCACTGAGCTCTTTTTTTAACTATAATCATTGAGGTATTAGACTCCGTATTTTATTACTGCCTAAAAGCTAATAACTTCATCATTTCTCTAGCAGCTACTTGTGCCTTCTCTTTTATATATATTCTATCTGTCTCGTCACCTACTTCATATGTAATACCTTCCGCGCCAAATTGCTTAAAAAACCAGCCTTTGGAGATTGGCTTATCTAATTTATAAGGACTGTCATAACCTATGTCACCATCTACTAATGCCTTATCAATTGCCTCTATCCATATGTCTTTAAATCCTGGTATCTGCTGATTTTGATCAGGAACGGTATAGTACACGTCATGATGTGTGGAGTGAAAATCTATACCTAATAAGACATCTTGCTTTACTACCTTTTGTTGAGCTACTATATGCTCTACCACTTGACGAACCTCCGCTTGTCGATAGTGACTCCAGTCTCTATTCATATCTATACCGCCGGTATTGTGTCTCCAATGACCAAGATCTACGCCGTCAGGATTCATAAGCGGGTAAATAAGAAATCGGTATCTATCTAGCGTATGCTTGCTCAAATAACTTTCATTTACTAATTCTTCTACGAAAGCATTCATGGCCAAATGACCTGTTGTCTCAGGAGGATGCTGACGTCCAATTAATACAATAATATCCTTATCGTTCTTATTGCCAGTACTAATATCTAAATGAGGAATATCTCTGCCCAATTTACTTTTTCCAATACTAGTATAGGACACATAAGGAAGCTCTGCTTGCTTATCACACCAAGCATTTACATCTTCACTTGTGTATAATTCTTGAGCACATAAAAAACTTTTAGCAGGAGAAGCTTCAACACGTATAATCACCTCCGTGCTGTCAATATTATACTCAATATCTTCTGAAGCGATATAAGTCCAATTTTTACGGTCTTTACTAAGTTTAGGCTTATATCTATGCCTGTAGTCGTCGTACCTTAATACTAAATTAAGCAGTTGAGTCTTATCAGACCAGAACCTTAAGGCAAAGTAGGAACTTGGATTGATCGGAGTATTTTCAGGTAAAATAAGAAGCACAAATGTTGAGTCATCCACTTTAGTCACATCATTTAGTCTCGCTCCATTGAATTGATTATCGAAATTTATATCTCCAAAATTATATACCTTCTTTTCTTGAAATCCAATTGTTTTGTCATTGGTATCTACAGGTAAGGGATAATCATAATAGCCAAGTTTGTACTTACTACTACATGATACAATAACACCAAACACGATGAAGCTTAGAACAATTCGCATAAAAGAAAAATTAATGATCACCACCTAAAATACAAAAAGGGATTACAGTTCTGAAACCGTAATCCCTTTTAGAGTATTCTACTTTACATATTAATTATCCTCCAAAATCATCGAAGGCTACATTCTCCTCAGGTATTCCCCACTCATCAGCCATCTTAAGTACCGACTGATTCATCATAGGAGGTCCACAGAAATATAGTTCAATATCTTCTGGTGCTTCATGTTTGCTCAAAAATTCATCAATTACTACTTGGTGAACATATCCTTTAAAACCATCACCGTTGGGATCATCTAAATTTTCCTTTAGAGTCCAATTATCTTCTTCTTTAGGGTTATCAAGTGCTACTGCGAAAGTAAAATTAGGAAACTGCTTCTCGATTTCTCTAAACTCATTGATATAGAATAACTCTTGTCTAGTACGACCACCATAGAAGAAAGTTACCTTTCTACCTGTCTTCAAAGTCTGAAATAAATGGAACAAGTGAGACCGCATCGGAGCCATACCCGCACCACCACCGATATAGAGCATTTCAGCTTCTGTTGGCTTGATAAAGAACTCTCCATAAGGACCAGAAATAGTTACCTTATCTCCTGGTTTTCTATCGAATATGTAAGAAGAACATATACCTGGATTTACATCCATCCAATCGTTTTTAGCACGATCCCACGGCGGAGTAGCGATACGTATCGTCAATGATACAATATTACCTTCTGCTGGGTGATTGGACATCGAGTATGCTCTAAATATTTCTTCATCATTAACCATCTTAAGTGGCCATAGATTAAATTTATCCCATTCTTCCTGAAACTTATCTGGACGATCATGGTGCTCAGGGTGAGCAGTGATATCAATGTTTTTATAGTCCACTGTTGTAGGCGGCACATCGATCTGAATATAACCGCCTGCTTCGAAATCTAGTGTTTCACCTGGGGGAAGTTTTACAATGAATTCTTTGATGAAAGTTGCTACATTATAGTTAGATATAACTTCGCATTCCCATTTTTTGATACCAAATATTTCTTCAGGGATTCTGATTTCCATATCCTCACGTACCTTTACTTGACAGGCCAGTCTCATACCTTCTGCCGCTTCTTTACGAGTCAAGTGATTCATTTCAGTAGGCAGCACGTCTCCACCACCTTGATCCACATGGCACTCGCACATGGCACAGGTACCACCACCACCGCAAGCGGAGGGTAGAAATACACTTTTTTCTGAAAGTGCTGTCAATAATGTAGAACCTGGAGATACTACAAGGGGATTTTCCTCGTCACCATTAACGATGATCTTTACATCACCTTGTGGCATCAATTGCTTACGAGCATAAATCAACATCATCGATAATGCTAGTATCACTCCTGAGAAAACCACGAGTGACCAGACAATCGGCATAAGATCCATGAGTATAAATAACATAAATACTAGATTTAATAATTGATCAATTAAAATGCAGCTGGGTCAATACCCATCAAACTCATAAATGCGAGTCCCATCAAACCTGTCAATAGGAAAGCCATCCCAAGTCCTCGTAGTGCTGGTGGCACTGCAGAGTACTTAATCTTCTCACGTATCGCTGCAATTGCAATAATTGCCAAAAACCATCCAAATCCACCACCTAAACCGAAGGCAACAGATTCTGAAAAATTATATTCCTTAGAGACCATAAATAATGATCCACCGAGTATAGCACAGTTAACCGTAATTAGGGGTAAAAATATACCCAATGAATTATAGAGCGATGGCGAAAATTTCTCGACAACCATCTCTACCAGCTGTACCATGGAGGCTATCACAGCAATGAACAGAATAAACCTTAAGAATGTGAGATCTGTAGCAAATATTCCTCCTTCACTCAATAAATAGGTATTGATCACCCAATTAATAGGCATCGTAATACCTAGTACAAAAATAACCGCTAGACCAAGACCAAAGGCAGTCTTTACCGTCTTAGATACGGCCAAGTAAGAGCACATTCCTAAAAAATAAGACAATGCTAGATTCTCTATGAATGCTGCTTTCGTAAATATATTTAGTAATTCCATGATTGGATTTTCTTTCTGTTATTCTTATGAAATGTCTACTAAGTGAGGTTTCCATGCTCTATGTGCCCAGATAAGTATTCCGATCACAAACATCGCTGACGGAAATAATACCATCAGGTTGTTACTTGCATACCATCCCATCCATGTAGAAGTCGTAGTATCTACCAAATATTCTGATGAAGGACCTATTAACTTAGCTCCAAAAATCTCTCCTTTACCGAAAAATTCTCTGAAGAATGCGACAATTAACAATATGATGCCATACCCCACTCCATTACCAATACCATCTAGGATGGATTCATAAGGCTTATTAGCCAAAGCGAAGGCCTCTAAGCGACCCATAATAATACAGTTGGTGATAATCAGACCGATAAATACTGAAAGCTGTTTGTAACTTTCAAAATCAACTGCCTTTAAGGTAAGCTCTACTATGGTAACTAGCGTAGCTATTATCACAAGCTGAACAATCATTCTTACTTGCTTAGGTATAGAATTTCTCAATAATGAGGTAAAGAAATTGGATAATACAGCTACAAATACCACTGCAACCGCCATGACTGCGGCATTTTTCATACCGGTGGTTACTGCTAATGCCGAACATATACCTAACACCTGAACGGTAATCGGATTATTATCACTTAATGGGTCCGTAAGTAGCTTACGCTCTTTTTTACCGAAGGTGATTCCAGATTTTTCTGCAACTTTTACGTCTGCCATAATCTATATTCTTTAATCGCAATAAACGCGAATGTTTTTTTAACTTCTTTTACTTTCTAACCAAGGTCTATAATATTCTAATCCTCTTTCGAGCATTTCTGTTACTCCATCTGCCGTAATCGTGGCTCCAGAGATTCCATCAACCTCGTATACGTCATCTTTGGCACCTCCTTTACGGACATATACTGATTTCAGAATATCATCTTGGTAGATTTTTTTACCTATAAATTGGCTGTACCAACTTTTATTATCTTTTATCTCGGCACCTAATCCTGGCGTCTCCGCCTTATGGTCAAACGCCACACCAGCTATAGTATTGAGGTCAGACTCTAAGGCCACATAACCCCATATTTCGTCCCAAAGTCCTTTCCCTCTAACATAAAGAATGTATAACTCCTCACCATCATCTTTACTATATTTAAATAATGGTAGTAGCTGATTACTGACTGGTTTTTTCACCTCTTTGGCCATATCAATGTTCTCAGCCTTTCCTCCAGGATATCCTGCCGACTGGACCACAGAGGCATCAACCTCTTTTCCGTTCATATCTAGAACAATCTGCTCTATTTTCTCAGTGAAAATATTGATAACTTTTTCACCTTCCATATCTGCCGGATTTGATGGCAAATATTGTGAAATAGCAGAAAGCGTAGCTTTTTTAGAATAAAGAGCTTCGTTCTTTTTATGTATAGGTTTCAATCCACTGTACATACCTGCTAGCGCAAGAGCTACCAAAAATGTCATGATTAAAACAAACGTAATTACTGATCTTGTACTATGCACGAGCTAAACGTTTTTTGATGTTAGATTCTAAAACATAATGATCTATAAGTGGAGCAAATGTATTCAAGAATAGAATCGCCAACATCCATCCTTCTGGATAAGCGGGGTTCAATACTCTTACAATCATACCTATGAATCCAATCAAGAATCCATAGATCCACTTACCTGTATTGGTAGATGCTGCCGTTACGGGATCCGTTGCCATGAATGCCATAGCAAAAAAGAAACTTCCCATATAAAATTGATACATCCATGGTACTTCCATAAACGGGGTTGCTCCCCATGCATTCATGATCATTGACATCGTAATAGCACCAATCAGCATACTCAGCATGATTCTCCATGATGCAATACCAGTGGCTAATAATATCAATGCACCTATGATGACAAGTGGCTTAGATGTCTCACCTATAGATCCTGGGATAGTTCCCCAAAACATCTGAGCTACAGAAAATTGCTCTGTCACTGCAGACCAACCACCATTGTACGCGAGGCCAAGCGGTGTAGCACCACTATATCCGTCAACGACTGTGGCGGCACTATTAAAGGTAGCCAGATCCATCCAGCCAAATAAACTATTGAAAACATCATGAGCCAATCCGTAATCTGCTGCTGCTCCAGGTGCTAGACTTTCAAAACCTGACACCCATACTTCGTCCCCTGCGATCGTTGTAGGGTAAGCGAAGAATACGAATACTCTTGCAAGTAGGGCAATGTTCCAGATATTCATCCCGGTACCACCAAATGCTTCTTTACCAATAATCACGGCAAAAGCAACAGATACACCCAATATCCATAATGGAATATCTGGTGGCATGATCAACGGTATAAGTGCTCCTGAAACGAGGAATCCTTCCTCCACAGCATGGCCTTTTTTAGCCGCAAAAATAAATTCTATACCCAGCCCTACAACGTGGGTAACGATAAAAATTGGTAATAATTGAATCAAGCCGTGAGCAAGCTTAAGGTGAAAACCCTCTAAGAAACCGAGGTGTTGTCCCGCCGCTACAAAATGCTGGTGACCAATATTATATGTTCCAAATACATAACATAGTTGCATCGCCAATACTACATGGATCATGGTTCTTTTGAGATCCATGCCATCACGCATATGTACTCCGCCTGTGGTTACGGTATTAGGGGTAAACAAGAATGTGAAAAAGGCATCATAAGTGGTATGAGCGTATTTATTCTTCTTGTCTGGTTCAAATCTTTTTATAAAATCTACTAAAGCCATTGGGTTAGTATTCTACTTATTATAAAATTATAATTGCTCTCTCATCATTTCAAGACCATCTCTCAAAATAGATTGGAGAGGTTGCTTGGATGTACATACAAACTCGCATAATGCAAGATCCTCTTCTGATAGCTCATTGATACCAAGACCTTCCATTTTTTCGAAATCTCCTGCCATGATGGCTTTCATTAGGTGCTGTGGATAGATATCCATCGGAAGTACAGATTCATATTGCCCTGTAACTACAAATGCTCTACCCTCACCATGCATATTCGTTTCTCCCTCAAACTGAAAGTTAGGCATCAGGAATGCCGGGAAAGTTCTCGATAAGCTAGGACGTGGTACTAATGGTAGTAACCAACCGAATAATTCATAGCTATCTCCTTCTGTAATCGCTGTGATTTGAGAATCTCTAAATCTTAAAAAATTATCTTCAGTCACTTGTTTGCCAGTAAGTACATTACCTGATATGACTCTCGAACCTTCTTTTACAAGACCCTTAGTGAGATCACCGATATGTGCACCTTGGTAAGTTTTTACTATAGCATTGGATTCCATACCTGCACCTGCAAGTACTACATGTCTTTCAGTACGATATTCTCCTGAAGTCATAAGATGACCCAATGTGATTAGGTCGTTTACATTGAGTGTCCATACATTGGTTCCATTTGCTATAGGGGCAATATGATGTATCTGGACACCAACATTTCCATATGGGTGCTGACCTGCAAACCAATGAACTTCAACATTGTCAAAATCAGTAAAAACACTATTAGCAGCATTTTCGGCTTTTGCATCAAGGCCAAAATATACTTTACCTTCTGTCAACCTATTCAGTGTATTGATCGCATTCTGTATTGCTAGTTTATTATCAGCAGCTAAGCCCTCATAATTAGGCGCCAATGGTGCAGAATCAAATGTGCTGATAAATATATTTGTTGGTAGATTGCTCAATGCTGGTACGATATCAAACGGCCGTTGATTGATCATCGTCCATCCACCACTAGCAGCTAAATAAGACACCAAATCTTCTCTAGATGACTCATTGATAGATGGCACCTCGTGCTGCGTATAAGAAACTTCTTTATCCGCTAAGATTACGATGGTGTCAATGGATCTTTTCTCCGCTCTATTGATTTCAATGACTTCTCCGCTTACTGGAGATACATATTTGATCTCGGGTCTTTTTTTATCAAAAAAAATCACATCACCAGCTTTTACTTCTTGACCTACTTCTACCTCTACTTTAGGTATAGGAGACATCTCAATAAAATCTTTAGGAGAAATAGCAAACCTCTGAGCCGATCTTCCATGATCAACTTCAGTCGCCTCTCCCAATAGATTGATAGTAAAACCTTTGGATAATTTGTGATACGTTGCTTTACTAGCAAAAGCCGGCACCTTGCCTGCAAATAAATTAGATAAGCTTGGAAATACGCCATAATCACCTTCAGCAGTATCTAAACCTTGCTTACTAGCTTCTACATTAAGTAGATTGTCGGATAAAGATATTATCGCACCTATCAAAATGATAAAACCAACAACTACTAAAGACCAGATCAAATAGTTGGAAGAACCACCTGATGATTGGCAATAGACGTCTGTTGACAATAGTAGTATTGAGAGGAGCGCAAATATTCTAATTGATATATGTTTCAATTCTTTTTGCTTTTAGAATTTCAAAATCGCCACAAAGATATTTTATTAAAATATTAACAAGGAATACTTCAGTCTTGTTTACGTCGATTTCACTTATTTAGATTTAATCCACATAGAGCTGTATTTCTTTTCTCCACTTGATGTAACCTATGACCGCCATCACCGTAAAGATGATCATCATTATCGAAAACAAATAAGCACCTTGAGACGGGTAGATATAAAAAGCATATACTAAGTCACAGACAATAAAATATATCCAGTTTTCTAATTTCCTTTTCACAAGTAAAAAGGTAGCTATTATGAGAAAACTGGTCGTCAATGAATCTATGTAGGTCTTATCAAATGCAAAATAGTAATCAGCCGCATATGCCAAGGACAATCCTATAACCAACCCAACTAGCAGTACTATGAAGTGCTCTTTTGCAGTCATCTTAGTGATTTGTAATTCTCCACTAGAACTATCTGATCTTCTAGACCAGATCACAAGACCGTAAATACTCATGAGACCATAATACACCTGCAAGAGACTATCAAACAATAAGTTGTACTGTACTAGACTGACATACGCCCAGCAAATAGAAGCTAACAGACCGAATAAGAAACAGGCGCTTCTATTCTTGACCGCTAAACTAATGTAGATAATACTAAATACATTGGCCAACCAATCAATGATCGTAAAGGCCGCTAAAGATTCAATGATTTCATTCATGATCTGGTAAGATCACGGCTTTGAACCATACCTCTGTCACTATTGGATCCGTATTAGATAGTATATCTATTACTTTCTCTACCTGACCGGGTCCTTGATCAGTACTATTAAATACAGCCCGAATAACTCCTTTTTCTCCTGGAGCTATATCCCCTTGTGTCCATTCGATATCGGTGCATTTGCAAGAGGTAACTAAATCGATTTTAAGGTCTTCTTTACCTTTATTGGTAAACCAGTATAGCAACTCGTACACTTCTCCTTGAAGGATGGTATCTAAGTCAATTACAGTCTCCTCGAAAGCAATGACCGGTACGGTGTCAAACTCAAAATCGCGATAAAGTACGCTACTCTTTACCTTTTTTTTTTGAGTACTTATTATTTCTCTTTTGATCTCTATCGTTTCTGGACCTGCCAATATTTTAAATTCTGTTCGACGGTTGAATCTATGTTCTTCATCAGTACATTCGACCTTATCTGTACATTGATTAAGTATCTTGGCCTCTCCATAACCTTTAGCAACTATCCGATCTTCTTTTACACCTCTTTTCTTGAGCCATTTCTTAGCACTTTCTGCTCTTCTTTGAGATAAATCTCTATTGTATCTTTTACCTCCTTGACTGTCTGTATGAGATGATAATTCTATCACCATATCTGGATACTGATCCAACAAGCTCTTAAGATAATCTAGACTTGGCTCTGCATCAGGCAAAATTTTATCATCATCAAAATCATAATAAATATTATTCAATCTGATCGGCTCATTGATGGTCACGATATCTACTTCTGGTTCCTTAGGTCGAGGGAGGAGCTTGATTTCTTTTTTGACGGTATAGTCATCCAATATTCCAAGCGTATTGAAACGAATGGTATCTGGATAGTAACCTTCTCTAGTTATGGTGGCTCTATATTCATGATCAGGGGTCAATAAAAAATTGAATTCATGACCAGTCTGATTAGTCTTGCTTTGTGTATCGATATCTTCTGGAGCAGACATATCTGTAAGTTCAAATGCTGCTCCATTAAGTGGACCATTTTCATCCACTACAGTGGCTAATAGGTCAATCACTAATTCTGCAATGCTAAACTGATAGATATCATCACAACATGTTTTACCTTCTAACCTTTTTTTATTCTTATCAGGACGATTACTCGTCAAAAAACCTGTAAGACCATCAGCACTGAAGTACATACTCTTATCGTCATAACTTGTATTATAGTTATACCCAATATTAGTCACTTCACTCCATGTAGAGCCATCCCATGTGGTATAAAATATATCTAAGCCTCCCATACCAGGATGACCATCTGAGCTAAAGTATAGCGTACCTTCTTGATAAAAAGGTGATTGCTCATCTGCAGAGGTATTGATTTTATCCCCAAGATTTACCGGAAGCGAATACTCACCATCGCCCTTACGAGTCGCATAGTAAATATCGTAACCACCGTAACCACCATCCATATCAGATGTGAAGTATAATACTTCATTGCCAAAAAGATCACCCGATCTGGGGTGAGTGGCAATGTAGTCACCATTCACTCCTTTTAACTCTGTAGCGGCTGACCAGCCTGCATCTTGTCTATATGAAACAAATATTTTAGATTCTGTAAGCGTATTTCCTCTGAGCAGTGCCCTGGTAAAATACATACGTCTCCCGTCCGCCGAAAAGCTAGGATTGGAGGTATGATACCCAGGTCTATTGATATGCTCACCCAATGCTGCTGGATCTACAAAAACTCCTTTATCATCTCGAGTTGCTTTAAAAATAGCCGCCGTAGTGCTTTCTCCGTTTTCTTCTACTTCTATTTTTTTATTATCATCAAAGCCACCATAATACAAGCTACCATCGGTGTAAAGTACAGGGCTGTATTCCGATTGTCCTTTATTAATTTTCTTACCTGCAAAGGCCACCATGGTTGCAATATTTTCTTCATATTCATTGAGCCTAGCGATTCCATTGACTGCCACAACAGCCCTTTGTTTTAATTCTTCATCGTCAGTTTCTGATATAAATACTCTCAGTTCCTCATTGGCCTCGACATATTTTCCTTGTGACTTCAATACCATGCCCAGATCATATCTGAGGTCAGCATTAAATCCTTCTTTATCTTTCTTCAGTAATCGGCTGTATATACGTTCTGCCTTTTTATAGTCTTTGGTAACCATCACGCTTAGATCAGCGATATTTAGGGCTAGTTCGTTATTCTTTTCTTCTTTATATGCTTTTTCATACCAATCCAATGCATTGAAAAAATCACCACTATCAGCACTCATTTCGGCAGTTTCTATCATTTGTTGATAGGTATTGGTCGAGGGTGGTTGTGCAAGTGCAAGGGTAACATTCAATACGAAGATGAGAAGTATATAAAATTTAGTATTCATAGTAATTATTAATACTGGTGGTCAATTTGGTATAACATAAAACATTAAAGTCCTGGACAAATAATTATTGGCTTGACCTTAGGTTTTTTGAAAATATTATAAATGTAGCTTAATGCAATCTCGTATGCATTATCCACATTCATAGTACCGGATACACCGAGATCAAAACTCATACCGACTCTAAAGTTTTTATAGTCTGCCCCAGCAAGTACTTGTGCATCAGATGCATTGGCCAATCTGGCACCTAATCCACCTCGTAGCGTAAGCGGAGTTTTTGACTTTTTATTAATCGTATAATCCAACAATCCATTAAACTGCAACTCCGAAGCCTGTCCTTGTCTCTGATAAAAAATCGTAGGAGTAAATACTACATTACCACCTCCACTTAAACGAAACTGAACAAACGAATGTATCAATTTAGAAATTCGAAATGAATTATCAACTCCAATACTTAGCCTAGGATTCAACAAGTTTCCTATACTTGCTCCAGCTAAAAAATGGCTTGCACTCTTATTACCAAACTTGGCCTTATAAGTCAATCCAACTATAAGCTCAGAAGCAGAGGAGTTGATTCTATTTTCTTCCAAATTATTGGCAATACTTGCTCCAAGATCGATCTGCGCATCAAATGACCGCCCTTCGGCGAGAGAAGCGCCTGTCGTAATATCACTACCACCAAAATTATATGCATCCGATACACTACCGTATTGAACACCTAAGGTAAGGATCTGAGTCTTCTTTTTGCCATAAGCAAAATGGTATGAAGCACCAGGCTTCATATATGTTCTTTTGAACCCCGCAGCACCACTACTAAAAGCATCAACGCTAAGCCCAAAACTAATCCAGTCACCATCAGTTAAGCCATTCAATAGATTGGCATCAAGGTAGAAATTACTGCCATTATAAGACGAACCCGGACCATCTACATTGAAAGCTTGTTGCCTAAATATACCTCCTACTCTTATCGAACCTTGAAAATCTCCGATGTTGGCAGGGTTAATATCTAAAGGGGCCATCTGAAAATAGCTATAATGGGTATTCTGTGCAGATAACCATAACGTACTTCCTATAAGCAAAGCGATAATAAACGTAAATCTAATTTTCATATACTTAGGGCTAAAGACTATAAGAATGCGAAAGATAGGAGATTTTTCATCAACCTCAATACACTTATCCACTACAATCAATCACAACATGTGTTAACTGTCTGTAATGAACCAGCTTTATAATATAAAATTAAGTAATCTTTGCAGAGTGAATATTGGATGGAAATCAAAAATAACGCTCTTATTACTTGGTCTATTGGCTAGCACTATAGTCACGTCACAATCCAATATAGATTTTACTGAAGAGAAGTTGCAACTCCTCGAGCCCTCACCAAAATTTGATCAACGAAGGTTCAATATAGCGCTGGGTGCTACTGGTGTAACATTCACCACCTTCGCCATAGGACTCAATAATGTATGGTATGCTCAGTATGAAAGGGAGGGTTTTCATCTATTTAATGACTGGCATGAATGGCAACAGATGGATAAAGCGGGTCACGCTTATACCTCATATATCCAAAGTCATCTATGGTATCAAGGATCGCGATGGACTGGACTTGAAGAAAATAAATCTATCATGATAGGTGCTATAGCTGGTACTCTATTTCAATCTACCGTTGAGGTACTTGATGGATTCAGTACGGAGTGGGGTTTTTCTCTAGGCGATATGGGATTCAATATGGTCGGGGTAAGTAGTTTTTGGCTACAGCAGAAATACTGGGGGGATCAGAGGATTAAGTTTAAGATGTCTTCTTTTCCTAAGAGTTATGAAACAGGTATGCTACAATCTGCTGGTGGAGATTTTTATCCCAGTAGTTTAGACGAACGAGCAAATCAATTATTTGGCGAAAACTACCTTACTTCTTTTCTCAAAGATTACAATGCTCAAACGATATGGACGTCCATCAGTGTTGCTTCTTTCTTGCATAAAGATAGTCGATGGCCGGATTGGCTCAATATTGCGATAGGCTACGGTGCCGAAAATATGTACGGTGGATTTGAAAATCGATGGAAGATCAGTGATGAAAATTTTATGCTCTCTGAGACAGAATATCCAAGATATCGACAATTTTACCTAGCGCTTGATCTAGATCTAGATCGATTCAAACCTAAATCTCATTTTCTAAGGACCTTGTTTTCAATTTTGAATGTGTTTAAAACTCCATCCCCTGCTGTTGAAATCACCACGAGAGGAGAAGTGCTATTTCATTTTATACATCTTTAGCGATAAGTCGACTAAGCTTTTTTAAACCACAGAGATCACCAAGACCTCAAAGTAATTTTTTTAGATTAACCAGTAGTACATGTCGCATAGAGATAATACATGATGAATACCATTTATAATACTATAAGTATAAGTAGTCATTTTAGATAACTACAGAGCTAAGCTAATCTGAGGATCCCTTGTTTTATAATAGAGCTCAGTATTCAATTTGACTTTCTTTTTTTTGGGTAGATACAATCGTTTTGCTAAATCCATTTGCTGATGTATCATTTCTGCTATTCGACCTGATCCTTTCATACGATCTCCAAACTGCGAATTATTAAGCTTACCATAATGCATAGACTCGATCTTATGCAATACCTTGGTTGCACGATCAGGGTATGCTTTATGTACCCAATCGCCGAATATTTCTGCTACAGCACCATTGAGTCTCACAACGATAGCATTTACATCTTGGACTCCTAGCTCAGCTAATTTTTTGACTAATGGCATGATCCCATGATCATTGATACTAGGTATGATGGGTGCCGCAAGTCCGTTGACTGGAATACCTGCTTTGCATAATTCACGTACGGTATTGAGTCTATTAGGTATACTACTTGTCCGCGGCTCCAGTTTTTTTCTGATATTATCTTCGAGTGTATTGATAGACACATCTACCTGAACCAAATTTTCGGAAGCCAATTTTTCCAAAATATCTAGATCTCTCAAGATCAATTGATTTTTAGTCACGATGGTTACAGGATGTCTAAACTCCCAAAATATCTCTAAAAGTTTTCTGGTAATTCCCTCTTTACGTTCTACAGGTTGATAACAGTCTGTATTACCTGATAACATGATAGGAGAAGCCTCCCACTTATGGGATGATAGCCTACGCCTCAAGAGATCTGGTGCATTACGCTTGATCATGATTTGGGATTCAAAATCAACGCCAGCGCTGAATCCCCAAAAACTATGAGAGTTGCGAGCATAACAATATACGCATCCATGCTCACATCCTTGATATGGGTTGAGCGACCATTGCCCTGGCACATCGGGACTCTCTACCTTATTGAGAATACTCTTTGGTTTGACCTCTTGAAACTTGGTCTGAGGAAGAGACATCGGGTCATCATCAGGATGATAAAATACGTTTTCAGTATCCTTTGTAACCGAATCAAAAGGATTATCTGGATTGATCTGTGCCCCGCGCCCTTTAATCAAAACAGGTAGTTGTCGCATATTACATCATTTATATGTCGCAATATACATCTTTTAAAATTATAAGTCAAGGCTAAGTATTAGGGGTGTCGGGGGTGTCAAGGGGTTTAGGGGTTTAGGGGTATTAGGGGTATTAGGGGT
>JAHDGW010000013.1:0-4499 GCA_020631635.1 Saprospiraceae bacterium | reverse complement strand
ACATCTTTTATATGTCGCAATATACGTTATTTGATGATAAATGTCAAGGGTAAGTATCAGGGGTATCAGGGGTATCAGGGGTATCAGGGGTATCAGGGGTAAGATCTTTATTTTTTCAATTGTCATAAAACAATTATACAGGATACTTACAGAAACAGTAAAGTAGCTTAGATCACCTTACCGCAAAGTCATGAACTAATTTTATAAACTATTATATTCGCAACATGAGTGAAGGCGCATTCAAGATTAAAATCCAGCATTTTGAAGGACCCTTTGACTTGCTTTTATTTTTTATTGAGCGGGACGAGTTAGATATTCATGACATTCCCATTGCTACCATAACAGATGATTTCTTAGGCTACATCAAAGAATTGGAATCTTTGGATATCGATGTTGCCAGTGAATTTATCCTTGTAGCAGCCACCTTGATGCGCATCAAAGCCAAAATGCTCATACCCCGCAAGGAACTGGACGAAGAAGGTAATGAAATAGATCCAAGATATGACCTGGCGCAGAAGCTACTGGAATATAAAAGATACAAGGAAGTCATAGATGATATGCAAGCTCTAGAAGCTCATCGAGCTCAGTTACATCCTAGAGGTAATACTAGTGCAGAACTGAAAGAAATTGCTACCAAAGCATTGGTCGATATAGAGCTAGAGTCTCTTACACTCTACAAACTCATGGATACTTTCAAAAAAATACTGGAACGACAAGCAAATATTAAAAATCGTACCGTACATGAGATCGTACGGTACAACTATACCGTGGCAAATCAACAAAAATATATCTACTCTAGGTTGAGAGTATCGGGTAAAACTAATTTCCATACGCTATTTGAAAAGTTAGAAAATCGAGTGCATGCTATTGTTACTTTTCTGGCCTTATTGGAATTACTCAACCTTCAGCAATTAAGTATTGTACAGGGTGAAGGAATGAATAACTTTTGGGTGGAGAGAGGGTGATGCTATTTCGATAGTCGGTGGTCGGTAAAGCTAAAAAGCCTCATTGATTGTCAAATACATATTGCCTCCTTCCTTATGATATCCATAATCGAGTCTTATTCGCATACGTTGATCTTTGGTTAGCTGAAATCTAATACCAGCTCCAAAAGTCCAAATATTGGGAGCTAAAAAAAGATCACCTATAGTCGGTTTTACATTACTTCCTGATGTAAATGCTACTCCACCGATACGTTTCCAAATAGGAAAGCGATACTCAATCTGATGAGATACCAAATGCTCGTCCATAAATCGACGATCCGCTATCCCTCTACCGCGCTTAGCACCACCAACGTAATAGTATTGATAAAACGGAGTTTCACCAGCCGTAAATCCCCAATAGCTGTTAACTCCCAATACATGATTTTCTTTCAAGCTAAAGAAAGCGCTCATATTCAAATCAGAACGGAAAAAACTACGTTGACTAAGCACATTTTTAGTGCTATTGATCAATTTCAGATCCATATACAAGCCCTTGGTCGTATTGATATTATAGTCTCTGGAGTCATAGACAATCTGAGCACCATATTGAAAGATTGATCGATGCCCCGATGTGACAAATTCGTTGTTTTCCAACAAACCACCCTGCTCTACCTCACTTATATTATAGTCATCGTATCTAATCAACGGACCCGCCAGCCAGTTACCTTTTATTCTTTTGATCACCGCAAAACGAGCTCTTGGATAATTAACTCGAAAGGTTTCTAAATCATTTTTTTGACTATTTTCCCCAATGCCAAAATGATTGTATAAGTAGCGATAATAGCCTAATTCGCCGATGTATCGTTTATCATTATTTTCTGTAAAGACATCAAAATCTGTAAAAAATAGAAGTTGTTTTTTAAAGGTATATATCGAGGTGAAATTTATAGCGGATGGGTTATTCTGTTCAGTCTCCTTATTCATATAGAAGGTGTACAGTCCGGTACCACCTACCCCAAGTCCCGTCTCGGGAAGGTAAAATACTACTGGAAAAGCAGCAAAGAAAGACCTCTTGAGCGTATCCTGAGCTAGCATAGGCTTACTCGCAAAAATCATGACACAAAAAATACTTAGCACTTTGGCAATACGCATAGTCTAATCTACAAATGAATCCTTACAACGAGGCATACATCAAGATTATGATGCAAACAAAAAGAATCTTAACCATATGTCTGCTTTAATTGTGATATGCTAATCTTGATTTATTGCCGTTTAAGGCTACCTTTGCCCTCGTATCTAAAAAGAATGCAATATGTATCGATCGCATAACTGTGGAGCACTTCGTATAAGTGATGTAAATACTTCTGTCACCTTGAGTGGATGGGTTCAAAAAAGTCGAGATCTTGGAGGAATGACATTTGTCGATTTAAGAGATCGATACGGTATCACCCAACTTGTATTTAATATGGAAACCCAAGAAGACCTTTGTCTACTTGCTAGAAAGCTGGGTAGGGAGTTTGTCATCAAGGTAGAAGGCATCGTAAGAGAACGTTCTAGCAAAAATGCTAATCGTGCAACAGGAGACATCGAAATAGAAGTCAGCAAACTCGACGTACTCAATGCAGCCCAAGTACCTCCATTTACTATAGAAGAAGATACTGACGGTGGAGAAGATATCAGAATGAAATACCGATATCTAGATCTCAGAAGAGGCCCTCTACAGCGTAATATCATGTTTAGATCAAAGCTAGCTATAGAAACTAGAAAATATCTAGATAGTCTATCTTTTGTAGAAGTAGAGACGCCTGTACTGATCAAGAGTACTCCAGAAGGTGCTAGAGATTTTATCGTACCTAGTCGTATGAATCCTGGTCAAGCATATGCCCTACCGCAATCACCACAAACCTTTAAGCAGATCTTAATGATCTCTGGATATGATCGATATTTTCAGATCGTAAAATGCTTCAGAGACGAAGACCTCAGAGCTGATCGCCAACCAGAATTTACTCAAATAGACTGCGAGATGTCTTTTGTCACTCAAGAGGATATTCTTAACACCTTTGAAGGATTGACGAAGCATTTATTTAAAACACTGAAAGGAATCGAATTGTCTGACTTCCCCCGTATGTCTTATGATGATGCGATGGCGCAATATGGTAGCGATAAACCAGATCTTCGTTTTGGTATGAAATTCATCGACTTAAATGAGATGAAAGGGCATGATTTTCCAGTGTTTGATAATGCAGAGTTTGTAGTAGGTATTAATGCAGAAGGGGCAGCAGATCAGTTCTCTAATAAAGATATCAAGAAGCTTACCGAATGGATGCAAAGACCTCAGGTTGGTGCTAAGGGACTAGTCTATATCAAATATGGTCAAGACGGAAGTGTAAAATCTTCTGTCGGAAAGTTTTACAGCGAAGAATTTCTCAAGGGATTGCTTGACGCAAAAGGTGCAAAGCCTGGCGACATGATGCTTATCCTCTGTGGAGAAACCGAAAAAACGAGAAAACAGCTCAATGAACTCCGCCTTGAGATGGGAAATAGATTAGGGTTAATCAAAGAAGGCGACTTCAAACCTCTATGGGTAGTAGACTTTCCTCTCCTAGAATGGGATGAAGAATCAGAACGTTTCCATGCCATGCATCACCCATTTACCTCCCCTAAAAAAGAAGATGTAGAGCGTATGCTTAATGGAGATCATGAGACGATGAAAGCCCTACGAGCAGATGCATATGACTTAGTGATCAATGGATCTGAGATCGGTGGTGGTTCTATAAGAATACATGATCGAGATCTACAGAGTAGAAATTTTGATCTATTGGGTTTTACCAAAACAGAAGCTGAAGAGCAATTTGGGTTTTTACTAGGGGCCTTTGAGTACGGAGCTCCACCGCATGGTGGTATTGCTTTTGGATTTGATCGACTCTGCGCAGTACTTAATAATCAGAGTTCGATTAGAGATTTTATCGCTTTTCCAAAAAATAATCAAGGTAGAGATATGATGATTGATGCTCCGAGTCGTTTAGATATCCAACAACTTGAAGACTTGGCACTAGAATCTACCGCTAGTGCAGATTAGTCAATCTTAAACCCATGAATGTGACTCAGATCAAGGCTCTTATTTGTACAGTTCTTATTTTCGGTGCTCTCGGTTATTATTTTATATTGAGTCCTATGGGATACTCCGTAGGCACCTTTGATTTGCCAAGTCTAAGCATACCCAACTTTGGTAATGATGATGAGCCAGCAAAAAAGAAAATAAACTCAACCAAACCTAAAACCAAAAAACGAAGCACTATATCAGGAGCTACAGTTTCGGCACCCAATGCTGATGGATTTGGTTCTGTGGTAGATGTATTCAATGGTGTAAACGTATATTACAATGGTAGAGTCACTAATGTCAAAGGTCGAAATGTCACAGCAGATGGGTATAACCTAGGTCTGAAATACCAATGTGTAGAATTTGTCAAACGATACTACTACGAGTATTTTAATCATAAAATGCCTAATAGCTACGGGCATGCGAAAGACTTTTTTGATAAGCGCTTATTTAATGGAGAGTATAATAGAAAAAGA